>JAGHSC010000125.1 GCA_018066065.1 Candidatus Cryptobacteroides faecihippi | reverse complement strand
GGACTTCTACCTAAAGAAGGAAAGCAGTTCCGAGATCATGGAAGGAATCGAGGAGAGGATGGCGGAGCTGTTCATCGAGAAATGTGGCCCGCAGGGCGTCGTCGACTCGGCCTCGGTGAACTCGGTGATCTCTGTCCTTGGCCGTCCCGAGGCCATCGAGGAAGATGAAGAGGAGGCGGATGTGGAAGAAGCCCCATCTTCCACCCGTGAGCCGGAGAAGCATGACAAGGCCACATCCGGGAAGAAGCTCTACAGGGATCCTTCCAACGGTCGTGTCGCCGGAGTCTGCAGCGGTCTCGGTACCTATCTCGATGTAGATCCATTCATCTTCAGGGTTCTGTTCTTTGTGCTTTCCGTCCTTGGCTTCGTGCTTAAGGTCCAGAAGAATAATGCATCTTCGCTCTGTCTTGACATCACTGTCCCTCTGATCTATGTCGTTCTCTGGGTCTGCATGCCTGCAGCAAGGACCATCAGCCAGAAGGATGAGATGAGAGGGGAGAAGGGCACTGTCGATGCGATAAGCGACAGGATCAAGTCAGGAATCACCGAAATCGGCGAGGCCGCCAGGAATTCAGGCGGAGACATCGCCATGAGGAGACTGTTCAGGATCATGGCCGTCATCATCGGAGTCGTGTTCTTCCTTGTCGGAATCATCGCGGTGGCAGCGCTTTCCACCCTGGCGATCGGCCATGGAATGCTTGGCCATTCGTTCCTCTACAACAAGATCCTTGAAGGTGCCTATGGCTTAAGTGCCCCGGCAGCATCCTTCCTTACCACACTTCCGGCAATCATCTGCATCTCACTGCTGGCAATCATTCCATTTGTCCTGCTGACTTATCTGGGGATAAGGATGATCTTTGACCTGAAGTCTCCGCGCTGGCATCCTGGTCTCTGCATGGCCGTCATCTGGATCATCACGGCAGTCGTCTTTGCAGTGCTCGTCGCAATGCCATACTTATGATACTCTGAAGTATGTGGTTATATCTAGCATTCCTGTCAGCCCTGATGCTGGGCTTCTATGACTCTCTGAAGAAGAATTCGCTCAGGGACAACGCTGTCATCCCCGTACTCTTCCTGAACACTCTTTTCTGTTCGCTTGTGTTCCTGCCGATGATCATCGTCTCGAACAGCGGGACAGGCCTGGACGGGAGCATATTCAAGGTCTCTGAAGGATGGGAGTGGGCGGAACAGAAGTGGATCGTGCTCAAGAGCTGCATCGTGCTGAGTTCCTGGCTGCTTGGGTACTTCGCGATGAAGCATCTTCCGCTGACGATAGTCGGCCCGATCAATGCCACGCGTCCTGTGATGGTTCTCGTGGGTGCGATGCTGGTCTTTGGCGAGAGACTCAACCTCTACCAGTGGATAGGTGTCCTGCTGGCTGTGGTCTCCTTCTTCCTGATGGGACGGAGCAGCAGGAAAGAGGGCATCGACTTCAAGCATGACATCTGGGTATATGCGCTTGTGGGAGCTGCCCTCCTCGGTGCGGCGAGCGGGCTCTACGACAAGTTCCTGATGAACCCTGAGGGGCTTGCACTGGACAAGATGCTGGTACAGAGCTGGTACAATCTGTACCAATGCACGATGATGGGGCTGATGATGGTGCTGCTCTGGTGGCCGACCCGCGGAAAGACGACCCCTTTCACCTGGAAGTGGTCCATCCCGTTCATCTCAGTCTTCCTGTGCATTGCCGACTTTGTCTATTTCTACGCCTTGAGCGTCCCTGACGCGATGATCTCTGTCGTGTCGATGGTCCGCCGCGGAAGCGTGATCGTCAGTTTCCTCTTCGGAGCCCTTGTCTTCAAGGAGAAGAATCTCCGCAGCAAGGCCTTCGACCTGGGCCTCGTCCTGCTCGGAATGATTTTCCTCTACTTTGGCTCGAAATAATTGCTGTTTCTCCCTGAACTTTTGGTATATTTGTTTCTGTTGCAAATTGAAACACTTAAATAACCAGTTAATATGAAAACAGTTGCAGACAAGCAGATCCTCATGGCTGCTGATTTCGCCGGTTATCCCCTCAAGGAGGAGATCAAGGCTTATCTCGAGAAGAAAGGTTGGACAGTTACCGATGTCGGCGTGAAGGCTGATTCGGATCCGGAGGACACCGAGCTCATGTTCCACAGAATCGGTCTCCGCGTCGGTGCCTACATCACCGAGAAGGAATTCGAGAGAGCTCTCATCTTCTGCGGTACCGGTATGGGTATCCACATCGCTGCCAGCAAGTGCCCTGGCGTGCATGCAGGTGTCGTTGAGTCTGTTCCTGCCGCTTTCCGTGCCATCACCGGCAACGGTGTCAACGTCCTTGCAATGGGTGCCTTCTATGTCACTCCTGAGCTCGGCAAGCAGTGTGCTGATGCCTTCCTTTACAACAACTTCGGCAGCGGCTGGGAGTGGTGGCCAGACTTCGACAAGTTCCACCAGATCGCCATCGACGAGCTCAATGCATTCAACTACGAAGAGTACAAGGCAAACGGCTTCAAGGTAAAGCACCTCGGAGACTGCCACTGCGAGCTCTACGATCGTCCTGAAGGATTCTCTTCAGTCCCTCTCATGGAGAAAAGACAGTAATCAAGATTTCTGAATATGAGAAAGTTAGCTTTTGCTGCCATCTGCGTGATGATGTCGGCATGCTGCTCCGGCATCAAGTATGACGAGGCGGCGAACATCCTTGATGCAGACTCGCTCAAGGCCCATGTCTCCGCTTCCCAGCTCGCCCGCATCGAGGACGGAAAGCTTTCAGGATCCCATGTCATCGTCATCCAGAATGGCAAGGAAGTCCTGAACGAGTGCTATGGCCTCAAGGGCGTCGAGTGCGGACAGCCTCTCAAGGGAGACGAGGTCTACAGGATAGCGTCCATGACCAAACCTGTCACCGCTCTTGCACTTCTCATCGAGCATGACCGCGGCCATCTTGACATCAACGATGACCTTTCAAAGTACCTTCCTGAATTCGCTGACATGTATGTCGTCAAGAGGGATTCAACAGGTGCTGTCGTCAAGGATGAGAACGGCAAGCCTGTCTGTGGAGAGAAGGCCGTCAACCCTATCAAGCTTTACCAGCTTGTCTCACACACCAGCGGTGTGGGAGAGGTTGACCTGGATGCTGAGTCCATGGCCCGCTGCACGCTTGATTCTGCCGTTGCATACCTCGCCACCCGTCCTCTCAACTTCGATCCTTCAACTGCACAGGCCTACAGCACCGGTGCCTTTGACCTGGCTGCCAGGGTGATCGAGATGACAAGCGGCATGGAGTTCGAGGCCTACCTCAAGAAGAACATCTTCGACAAGCTCGGCATGACCAACACGACATTCGAGCCATCCGAGGACCAGTGGGCACGCATGGTCGCCATGCAGGGCCGCAACGAGGAAGGAAAGAACTACGATGTCCAGAAGAAGGCCGGCTGTGTCTTCGAGAGCTTCCCTGCTGCCTATCATGCTGCCGGTGCTGCTCTTGCATCCACGGCTCCTGACTACGCCAAGTTCGCCCAGATGTTCCTCGACGGAGGAAAGTCCGCCGATGGAAAGAAGGTCATCAGCGAAGAATCTCTTGCCCTTTATTCCACACCGGTCGTTGACGACACCGTCATGCCTGGCATCATCAAGTGGGGTCTCGGTGTTCGAGTCGTCACCGGTGAAGGCTATGTCCTTCCTGAAGGTGCCTTCGGATGGAGTGGTGCCTATGGCACTCATTTCTGGATCGACCCGGTCAACAACATCATTGCCGTGCACATGAAGAACTCTGCCTACGACGGTGGAGCAGGCTCACAGACCGGCAATGAGTTCGAGGTCGACGTGATGAGGTCTTTCGTCCCATCAGCTGAGCCGGCCGAAGCCAAGTAATCCCTCCCGGGATTCCTCGGAGAAAAGAAAGAGAGGATGATCCGCAGGGATCATCCTCTCTTATTTAGTGTAAGTTTATGTCTTACTTGCTCTGCTGGATAGCTGCCTGAGCTGCTGCGAGGCGAGCGATAGGCACACGGAATGGAGAGCATGAAACGTAGTCGACACCGATCTGGTTGAAGAAGCGGATTGAATCTGGATCTCCACCATGCTCGCCGCAGACACCGCACTTGAGGTCAGGCCTCTTTGAGCGGCCGCCCTGGATACCGGTCTCGACAAGCTTGCCGACACTCTTGGTATCGATGGTCTGGAATGGATCTGCATCGAGGATCTTGTTGCCGAGGTAGTCACCCATGAAGGTGCCGATGTCGTCACGTGAGAAACCGAAGGTCATCTGGGTGAGGTCGTTGGTACCGAATGAGAAGAATTCAGCGGCACGGGCCATGCGGTCAGCGGTGAGGGCTGCGCGAGGGATTTCGATCATTGTACCGAACTGGTAGTTGATGAACTGGCGGGTTGTTCCCTCGACCTCATGCTTTACTCTCTCGCAGATAGCCTTCTGGAAGCTGATCTCACGGGCAGAGATGGTTACAGGAACCATGATCTCTGGATGAGGGTTGAATCCTTCGTTGATGAGCTCTGCAGTAGCGGTGAATATTGCCCTGTACTGAGTCTCGGCGATGAGAGGGTAAGAGATGTGGAGACGGACTCCGCGGTGACCCATCATAGGGTTGACCTCGTGGAGAGCCTCACCACGCTTCTCGATCTCAGCTACGCTGACACCAAGCTCATTTGCAAGTTCTGTCTTCTTGTCGTCTGACTTAGGGACGAACTCGTGGAGAGGTGGGTCAAGGAGACGGAAGACAACTGGCTTGCCGTCCATGATCTTCATTGTGCTCTTGACAGCTGCCTTGATGAAAGGCTCGAGCTCGTTGAGAGCGTTCTTTCTTTCCTCGTCGGTGTCGCAGAGGATCATCTTGCGAAGCTTTGCAAGAGGAAGCTCTGAGTTTGCACCATAGAACATATGCTCGATACGGAAAAGGCCGATACCTTCAGCACCGAAGCTGAGAGCCTTGCTGGCATCCTCAGGGGTGTCTGCGTTGGTTCTGACTCCGATCTTGCGGAACTTGTCGACAGTTGCCATGAACTTGACGAAGAGAGGGTTCTCTGATGCGTCCATGGTGTCGATCTTCTCGCCGTAGACAAGACCCTTGGTTCCGTTGAGGCTCATCCAGTCACCTTCCTTGAGGACGATGTCGCCGAATGATACGGTCTTGGCAGCGAAGTTGATCTTCATTGACTCGCAACCAACGATACAGCACTTGCCCCATCCACGTGCGACGAGAGCTGCATGTGAGGTCATACCTCCACGGGTGGTGAGGATACCGGATGCTGCACGCATACCCTCGATGTCCTCTGGAGAGGTCTCCTCACGGATGAGGATGGTCTTCTTCTTGCTTGCGGCTGCTTCCATGGCTGCCTCTGATGTGAAGACGATCTGGCCGACTGCTCCACCTGGAGATGCAGGGAGACCCATGGCGAGAACGCTTGCCTTCTTCTCTGAAGCAGGGTCAAGGATAGGGTGAAGGATCTCGTCGAGCTGTGCAGGGGAAACTCTCATGACAGCGGTCTTCTCGTCGATCATCTTCTCTTCTACCATGTCCATTGCCATCTGGAGAGCTGCGAGACCGGTCCTCTTGCCGATACGGCACTGGAGCATGTAAAGCTGCTTGTCCTGGATGGTGAACTCGATGTCCTGCATGTCGTGGAAGTGCTGCTCGAGCCTTGTGCGGATTGCGTCAAGCTCTGCGTAGACCTCAGGCATTGCAGCCTCGAGGGACTGGAGATCCTTGTTCTTCTCGGTCTTGGTTGCCTCGTTGAGAGGGTTAGGGGTGCGGATACCGGCAACGACATCCTCGCCCTGGGCGTTGATGAGCCACTCTCCGTAGAACTTGTTGTCACCGTTTGCAGGGTTGCGTGAGAATGCAACACCGGTAGCTGAGGTGTCACCCATGTTACCGAACACCATTGACTGTACGTTGACGGCTGTGCCCCAGTCATCAGGAATCTTCTCGATCCTTCTGTAGGCGATGGCCCTCTTTCCGTTCCAAGACTTGAAGACGCCACCGATCGATCCCCAGAGCTGATCCTGAGCGGTGTCAGGGAACTCGACGCCGAGAACTTCCTTGACCTTTGCCTTGAACTTGTCGCAGAGGTCCTTGAGCTCGTCAGCGGTGATCTCGGTGTCGGACTTGTAGCCCTTTGCATCCTTGAGGTCACCCATCATCCTGTCAAGCTGCTGGCGGATGCCCTGGCCATCCTCAGGCTCGATGCCTTCTGCCTTCTCCATGACGACGTCGGAGTACATCATGATGAGACGCCTGTAAGCATCGTAGACGAACCTAGGGTTGCCGGTCTTCTGGATCATTCCAGGGATGGTCTCAGAGCAGAGACCGATGTTGAGGATTGTGTCCATCATTCCAGGCATTGAGCTTCTTGCGCCTGAACGGCAGCTCACGAGAAGTGGATCTGAAGGATCGCCGAACTTCTTGCCCATGATGGTCTCGGTAGCCTTCATGGCTTCTGCGACATCCCTCTTGAGTTCCTCGGTGTAGCCTCCGCCGAGAGAATAGTATTCTGCACAGCACTCTGTGGTGATGGTGAAACCTGCTGGAACAGGCATGCCAAGCTTGCTCATTTCAGCAAGGTTAGCTCCCTTTCCACCAAGGAGCTCTCTCATGTGTCCATCGCCTTCAGCGGTCTTTCCGCCGAATCGATAGACGCGTTTCTTGTTGTCGAACATGTTCTAAAACTATTTGAATTTATATTTCGTGTAAAATCTGTGGCTAATAAATCGTACAAAGTTACTAAAAAGGATTCGTTATAGCAACTTTGATGCGATGTCAGAAAGCTCGCTTCTCTCACCGACTCTGAGGAATACGTGCTCGAATAGTTTCTGGCCGTCCATCTTCTCTCCAAGATGTGTCAGACCGTTGGACCATTTGTCCAGATAAGGCTGGTCGATCTGGAAGATGTCGCCGGTGAAAACCATCTTCGTGCCCTCTCCGGCTCTGGTGATGATGGTCTTGATCTCGTTCGGAGTAAGGTTCTGGGCCTCGTCGCAGATGAGGAAGACCTTGCCCAGGCTTCGTCCCCTGATGTAGGCGAGAGGGGAGATGAGCAGTTTCTCGGTCTTGAGCATCTCGTCGATCTTCATGGCCTCCTTGCTGGTCGACCTGAACTGTCCCCCGATGACATTGAGGTTGTCCATGAGAGGCTGGATGAAAGGACTCATCTTTGTCTTCTGGTCGCCCGGGAGGAATCCGATCTCCTGTTTCCGAGCACGACCGTCGGCCTGGTGAGGATGATCTGGTCGAAGTCCCTGGCCTGCTCGATGGCTGCGGCAAGCGCTATCAGGGTCTTTCCGGTGCCGGCACCTCCCGTCATCGAGACGAGCTGGATCTCTGGGTTCATGCAGGCATCGATGGCGAACTTCTGCTCGTCGTTCCTCGGCCTGATCCCGTAGGCTGACTTGGTCTTCACGAGGACCACCCTTCCGGAGTTGGCATCGTAGCGGGCACAGAGAACATTGCCCTCATTCCTGATCTTGTAGAGCTGGTTTGGCTTCGGCTCGGTCTTGGCAACAGCCTTCCATTCGACGGAAGTCTCAGGGCTGTAGGCAATTGCCGACAAAGCCTCCGGAGTGATGTCGTCGAGGTAGATCACCTCCTTTGCGGAATTCTCGACCTTCTCCTCCTCGACCCTGTCGGTCAGGTAATCCTGAACCTCCATCCCGGCAGCCTTGGCCTTCATCCTGAGGTTGATGTCCTTGGTGACAAGGGCGACGAACCTGCCCGGATTGTTGTCGCGGACCCAGATTGCCGTCGCAAGGATCCTGTGGTCGGGGATGTCATCGTAGAACATTCCGGCCATCTCGTCCGGGAAAGGATGGTTTGGCTCGATCTTGATGTTGCCCAGGTTCTTGCCGATCGAGACGCCATTCTTCCCGAAGGCGCGTCCCTCGGTGATCCTGTCGATGTCTCTCATGAAGCCTCTGGCGTTCAGGGCAAGGGAATCATTTCCTTTCTTGAACTTGTCAAGCTCCTCGACGACCACGATCGGAATCACGACGTCGTTGTCCTGGAACTTGCGGATCGCCTTGTGGTCATGCAGTATGATGTTGGTGTCAAGCACGAAGATCTTCGGCTTGCTGCCTGCCTTCCGTGCGGAAGGAACATTTGCGTATCTTGCCATATCGTTTGGAATAGAAATCAATCTTCACCTTCGGATGCCTGTCCGGAGAGCAGCGACTGCAGGATCCCCGAGATCCCATGGCCTCCGGCGGTCTTGACCTTGACCTTGTCCGATCCAGGGACAGGGTGGCCGACGGGATAGTAGGCGATGTCCTGGAGAAGCAGCTCGGCGTCGACATAGTCGTAGTCGATGTCCCTGATCTGTACCAGCACGCCCGGAACCTCGGCGAACAGCACCCTGGTGGCACTCTTCTCGCCATAGGCGCTGAGGATCCCGCTGATGTCCAGCGTCGCTCCGACACCGTCAGGGCACATGGACTTGAGCGCCGTCAGGAGCCCTCCCTCGCAGACCGTGACACCGGCCGTCGCTATCCTGTCCTCCACGAACTCTCTGACAACCTCGTGACAGTCAATGAAATAGTCGGCGTCTCCAATCTCCGGGAACGCCTCTCCGACTTGCCCGAAAGCCTTGCACAGCAAGGACCCTCCGAGGCGGAACTCGCAGGAGTCGAAAGGAATGTAGATCAGCCAGCTCTCAGGGTCGGGAACCATCTTGTCCGGGATGGCCCTCGTCTTGCCGATGGAAGGATTCTCGCTGCCGAACGGCGTGGCCGGCGGCATGTGCAGGTCCTCACCCTCATCCATGTCCTCGTCGGAGTCGATGCGCCCTGCGGTGACGACCTTGAACGTGACCCCGCTGCCCTTCGCACTCTCGGTGCATGAATATCCAGTCAGGCAGATTCCCAGCCCTTCGATGAAGTCGGCGGCGGCTTCGGCGGAATCGTAGAAGGCCGCCATGTTCCCGATCTTCCTTGAATCCCATCTCCAGCGCCCGTCCAGGCCGAGGTCGGCCAGTCGGAAATGACCTTTCTTCCATATGGAATCGAGCAGGGCCTGGCTGATCCTGCCCTTGGTGTAGGAGGCAGAGTAAGCCATCGGACAATCTCTCTGCGCGCCCAGGAGAGCCTCGGTCTTCTCGAGGTATTCCTGTGCCTTCCCGTTCTCGAAAGTGATTGATGATGGAGACGGATCGGTGCTTTCGTCGATGATCGGCTCGAGACCGGATCTGTCAGGAGCGCCGGCGGCATCACCTGGCAGGCAGCCGTCAAGCATCTCGGCAGGCGTGAGACTCATTGTCACCCCGTCGATGATGTAGGTTGAGTGTAGTGCAGATCTTTTTCCCTTCATTTCGTGGAAAATGTTCGTAAATTTAAGTAAATTTGAATTCAGTTCAAAAAAGAGTAGTGAGTAGAGATGGCAAGTTTCAGTGACAAGAGCTACAAGGCGAAGGTCGAGGCGATATTTACCAGGTTCCCTTCCATCCAGAAGGTGTCGTTCAGCGAGGCCTACAAGCCCGGCCTGGAGCACATGCTGGAGTTTGCGGAAGGACTGGGGAATCCGCATGCGGCATTCCGCACCATCCATGTTGCCGGGACGAACGGCAAGGGATCCGTCGCCATCATGCTTGCCTCGGTGCTTGCTTCCGCCGGCCTCAAGGTGGGACTCTACACGTCTCCCCACATCGTCGATTTCCGGGAAAGGATGCGCATCAAGGATGGCGACTCAGCCCCGGTGCGCCTCGCTCCAAAGGACTATGTCTACGATTTCCTCTGCACCAATGAGGCTCTGATGGACAGGCTTGACCTTTCCTTCTTCGAGATAACCACTGGCCTGGCTTTCAAGTGGTTCGCGGATGAAAGGGTGGACGTGGCCGTCATCGAGGTGGGCCTCGGCGGACGTCTCGACAGCACCAACATCATCACCCCGGACCTCTCAATCGTCACGAGCATAGCCCTCGACCACTGCGCCCTCCTGGGCAGCACCGTGGCCGAGATAGCCCGCGAGAAGGCGGGAATATTCAAGGCTGGAGTCCCGGCTCTCGTGGGGGAGTATCTTCCAGAGACGAAACCTGTCTTCACCGAGGTGGCCGAAGGCCTCTGCCCGCTGACTTTCGCCCAGGATGGGGAACCATCCCTCTGGCACCGCAACCAGTCCATTCTCAAGAGGATGGACCTTCAGGGAAAGTATCAGTACATGAACCTGCGCACCGTCCTTGCGGCGGTGGACATCCTCGCCTCGCACCCAGGATATTCAGAGGCAATGGCATCTGCTGATGTCGAGGAGGCGGTCAGGAAGACTGCTGCCAGGATGGAGTTCCACGGACGCTGGGAGTGCCTGTCGCACCATCCGCGCGTGATTGCCGACATCGGTCACAATCCTGCTGCCCTGAAGGAGAACTTCGCCCAGCTTGAAGCCATGCTGGAAGAAGGCGGCTGCTCCTCCCTGATCATTGTCTATGCTGTCATGGCTGACAAGGACCTGGACGGGATCATGCCTCTGATGCCGCGAAACGCAACTTACATATTCACGAATCCCAGCACCAGGAGGGCCCTCCCGGAGGGCGAGCTTGCGGCACGCTACCGTGAGTTCTGCGCTGAGACGGGGAGAAGCACCTCGAGGGTGTATGATGCCTCTTCCGTCAAGGAGGCTCTGGACATGGCGATGAGGCTCAGCCGCGCTTCCGTTGGAAGGGATGGTGCAGAGCCTCTTGTCTACGTCGGTGGGAGCACCTATCTTGTGTCAGAGGCGGTCGAGGTCCTCAGACCATCCAGGAACATGTGACCTCTGGCATGGAGTTTGGGTAAACCGTCCCAGTCTTACAATCAATCTGTCAGCATGAAGAGATTATTGTCATCGATCATCGTCGCAGCGGTAGTTATTGCTGCGGCTCTCAGTGTAAATGCATCAATGAACAGGGAATACAATTCAAAGCCGGATTCCGAGGGACATGTCCTGTCCTCTCTGTGGAAGGATTACAATGATGCTGTGGCTGCGGACCGTCCGCAGAAGGTCGCATCGATCCTTGAGGAAATCAAGTCTCAGGCGAGGGCGAAGAGGCTCCACTGGGACTTCTATGATGCTGCCACCCGCAAGGTAGAGGCCGAGGCAAGCCGCAACTGGAAGCTACGCACTGCCCTGCAGGACAGCCTTGCGCGGGAGGTTGCCGAGTATGATGAGCCGATTGTGACCTACATGCACGGATCGCGCCTCTACTCACGTCAGATAGAGTTCATCAAGAACAACAGGGCCCGCCTCGAGGCGGGAAGGAATGACGCGTTCTATTCCAGCCTGGCCCTCGAGGATGGGATGACCGACATCATCATCGACCAGATCCGGAATGACTATGAATTCGCCCTCTGGAATGAATTCTCGTTGTTCAGTGGGACTGCCATGCATCAGGCCGCCGATCCTCTGGCTGAATGCCTTGGAGACAGGTATCCCGGTGCGGACTATCTGGAGTTCCGCAGGATGCTGGAGAAGTCTTCCTATTCAAACCGGAGGGACGTCTGCAGGTCTTTCGCTTCCAAGCATAAGGGCCAAGCCATCCGCCTTCTGGCCCTTGGCCGGCTTGTCGGCTATGTCAAGGACAGCCTTGACTCGCATCACGGAACTTCTGAAGACTATTCCGCCCTCCTTGCCGACTGCCGCGCCTTCGAGAAGGAACGCAAGTCCTGCCAGTCAGGCGTCGACCGCAGGATAGCATCCACCGTGGACGCATTCTCTTCCATGATGGACTGCCTCCAGGCAAAGGAAATGAATGTAGGGTTCAGCATGGACTCGATCGTCGTGCTGCTCCGCAATGTCGATCAGTTCGAGCTCACCGTCACTCCTGAACTCAAGGATGCGAAGCCGGTCTTCAGGCAGGCTCTCAAGAATCCTTCCCGAAGTTTCTATGCGGCTGACACTGTGAAGCTTCCATTGCCAAGAATCAATGATGGAGACTATCTGGTCACTGCACGGAGCGGCAAGCTTGCCACCAGCATCCATTATAACCAGCACAGTCTCTCGCTGGCTCTCAGGCAGCTGGACGGCAATGTCTGGGGCTTCTATGCTGCAGATTGCAGGACAGGAAAGCCGGTGGAGAAGGTCGATCTCAGTCTCATCCGCTCCGAATCCACCGTAGCGAAGGCTGAAGGCATCGCCGTGGATGGATTCACCATGGTTCCGGAGGCAATCACCAAGGCTTTCAAGGAGAATGCCTATCATCAGATTTCTGCTTCCTATGTCGATTCGGAGGGAATCTTCCACAAGTCGCGGCCATGCTATTTCGGATTGAATGACTATTCCCCTGTGGGCCGCACGAGAAAGGATCCTTACTGCATTGTCTTCACCGACAAGGCTGCCTACAACCCAGGCGAGACGGCAAGGTTCAAGGCTGTGTTCTATCAGGGCAATGCCGATGGCATGGATGTCTTTCCTGCTGGAAGGAGTGCCAAGGCTGTCCTCTGGAGCTCCGAGGACAAGAAGATTGCCGATCTGGATCTCCGTACAAATGAGTTCGGGGCGGTTGCGGGTGAGTTCGAGATCCCTGTCGGTCTGAGGAACGGCCACTTCGGCATCGAGGTTGAGTGCGATGGTACCGTCAGGCGCAGGGTGGTCGTTGTCGATGAGTTCGTACTTCCGTCCTATGACCTTGAATTTGAAGATGAAGACACAGTCTATTTCCCTGGCGACACGGTTGAGGTCAAGGGAAAGGTGTCCAGCTATTCCGGGCATCCGCTCAGCTCCGCCAGTGTCAGCTACGTGGTGAACCGCGGCAGGATACAGCTGAAGGAAGGTTCCCTCACTCTGTCGGAAGATGGCTCATTCTCACTGGAGTTCCCTGCCGGGGACAGCTACGACTCCTATGCCGTGACCGTCAAGGTCACTGATGCGACGGGGGAGACTCAGGAATTCTCTCATGGAGTCTTCATCTCCAGCAGCTTCGATCTTGAGGCAGAGGTCGTGAACCATGCCGAGGGACAGTGTGCCGTGCTGTCTCAAGGCTGGAGGAACAGGTGCCAGATTGTCTCCGGGGACGTGGCCGATGTCCGGTTCACGTGCCGTACCAACAGCCGGAAGGACGTGGCATCCGAGGTCTCTTATGAATTGAAGGACTTTTCCGGCAAGGTCATCGAGTCTTCCAAGGCGCCTTCCAACACGCTGAAGAAGCTGAGGCTCCCTGCTCCGGGATCATATTCACTGACGGTAAAGGCTTCCCTGTCAAGCCAGAATGGAAGGGAAGTGACGGCCACCCATGCCATCGACATCCTGCGCCTCGATGATTCCGCAACCGTCCTGGATGCTCCGTATGAGAATGTGTTCAAGCTTGTCGGCCCGTGTGCCGACGGGCATCTGAAGACTGGGGAGGACATCATCCTCCAGGCAGGAGCAGGCTCCGGCCCGGTCTGGATGGTCGTCGAACTCTTCGGCGACAGGCGTCAGCTTCTTGAGAAACGCCTCGTCCATCTTGATGGGAAGGCCGGGGAGAAGGGCTCTCTTGAGGAACTGCATTTCAACTATGCCGAGTCGTATCCGGATGGCCTGTACCTGAGCGTGTTCTATTTCAGGAACGGCATGGATTACCGCTATTCCAAGACATTCCTTCGCGAGAAGCCGCAGATCCCGATGAAACTTTCGTTCTCCCGTCTTGCCGAAAAGGCACTTCCGGGATCCCGCTTCGAGGTTGACCTTGAATCCGAGGCAGGGTGCGAGCTCGTCGCCGCCGTGTTTGACAAGAGCAGTGAAAGAATATCCTCGAATGCGTGGGCGCGTGCCGTGAATCCGGAGCGAAGCGTGGCCTTCACCGGCATCTTCTCTGTCTGTGGCGGTACCACCGATTACATTGGCTCCCTGGAATCGAAGAATGTTGTTGGAAAGGCAATCCCTTCCAGAAAATACAAGGCTGCAACACGTGCCAACCTCACTCTGAACGACATGTACGATGTTGAAGTCATGGACTATGCGGAGTCAGCCCCGATGGCCGCTCCTGTCGAAGAACCAAGATACTCGATCCAGAGTGACGAATCTGCTGATGCCGTTCCGGATGCAGCGGTACGCTCCGATTTTTCTACATCGTTGGCATTCGAGCCATTCCTCCATCCGGATGCTGACGGCAAGGTCAGCTTCGCCTTCGATGTCGCAGACAAGCTTTCAACCTTTGTCGTACAGGTCTATGCCCATGACAAGACCATGAGGGATGCCCTCGTCCGCGATGAATTCGTCGTCACAATTCCTGTGAAGGTGACAGTATCCGAACCAAAGTACATCCATTCCGGGGACCGCCTGGTCCTCCATGCCACTGTCTCCAACACTTCCGGGCTGCCTGTCGTCGGCACCGTTGCGCTTCGCGCCTACCCTTCTGCCGAGCATGAGGGCGCAAAGCCTTATGCGACATCGTCCATGAAGGTGACGGTTCCTGCAAATGGCTCTGTACCAGTCTCATTCGAAGTCAATCCTAAGAATCATGAGGAGATCGGCCTTATGGTTTCCTTCTCCGACAAGGCAAAGACTTTCTCCGATGCAATGTTCGTCACTGTCCCTGTGCTTCCTGCCGAGCAGACGCTGACCGAGGCACACTCTGCCGTGCTTCTTTCCGGCATGGACAAGACTGCGCTTCTCCGCCGGATCCAGTCTGAGTTCACGGGTACCACCCACAGCGGTGCAGAGTATTCGGAAAGGGACATCCGCAGGATGGTCATCGATGCCCTGCCTTCGAAGGTCGAACCTTCAGGAAAGGATGTACTGAGCCTGAGCGAGGCTCTCTATGTCAGGAAGGTCGCTGCCAGTCTCGGCGCAGACTTCGAGGTGAAGACTTCCGACAGAGAACTATTCTCCAGGATCATGGCCTGCAGGTGCGCAGACGGTGGCTTCGGCTGGTTCGAGGGGATGAACTCCTCAGCCTCCATCACGGCAGTCGTCCTCGAACGTTTCTCTCGCCTTGAACGCCTTGGCCTAGGAGTCGAGGAATTCGATCCGGCTCATTCGGTTACCTACCTTGACAGAGTCCACTTCCTCCACTCGGGTGCTCCTTCATGGTGCGGCTGGCTCTCCGATGCGCAGTACATGCATGTCCGCTCGCTCTACCCAGAGGTCGCATTCGATGTCGTCCGCGAGACCGCTGGACAGAAGGCTGAGTTCAAGAAGAACTTCAAGGAATTCAAGGAACTTGCGTCCGACTATCTGGTACCGTCGGCCAAGGATGGACGCGGCCTGAACGGAATGATCCTCGAGAAGGCCCGCAGGATCAAGACTTTGATCAATCTCGTCTCTTCACCTGAGGGCATCGCCCTTGCTTCCGCGTGGGGCGTCAAGCTCAATGCCTCCTCAAGGATGAAGAACTCCCTCGGTGCGGACGCCCTCTCCCTGATTGAATATTCAGTGGAGCATGTGGATGGCGGCTGGTACTACCCGAATGCGGTGATGCCTTGGCGCGGTCTCCTCGAGAGCGAACTCTATGCCCATTCGCTTCTGTGTGACCTCCTCTGCAATGAATATGTGGTCGAGGCAGCAGCCTCCGATCCTTCAGTCTCATCACCTGCGAAGCTTGCAGATGGCATCCGCATCTGGCTCATGCTGCAGAAGGAAACCCAGAAGTGGGGAGATGACCCTGCATTCGTGGACGCAATCGGAGCGGTCCTTTCCGGTCCGGACTCTGTCCTGGAGACAAAGGTCATCACCTTGACCAAGACTTACCGGAAGCCGGTTTCCGAGATAGCGGCTGCCGGCAACGGATTCACTGTCGAGCGCCATTTCTTCAGGGAGATCGCTGCCGGTGATGGAAAGCTGTCCCGTGAGGAGATCAAGCCTGGCACCGTCCTTCACGTTGGGGACAAGGTTGTCGCAGAGTACAGGATCTGGAATCAGGAGAACAGAAGCTTCGTGAAGCTTGTCGCTCCGCGCGAGGCCGCTTTCAGGCCAGTCGACCAGCTTTCAGGCTGCTATGGATGGTGGCTCTCTCCTTTGAGGGTCTCTGGTGTCTGGGCACTGACACCTCAGGGGTACAGGAATGTAAAGTCCTCTGTCACGGAGTATTACTTCGATGTCTATCCTGAGGAGAACACCACCGTGTCTGAAGCGTTCTACGTTACACAGGAGGGTGCGTTTACCGCCCCTGTGGTCACGATCGAGTCGCTCTACGCGCCTCATTACAGGGCCAATGATGGGTTCGGAGGCGTGGTGAAAACTGATTTTGATAAAAAATAATCAACTTTTTTTTGGAGAATCAAAAAAGAGCAGTATCTTTGCATCCGCAAAATCGCTCGGGAGCTTAGCTCAGTTGGTTCAGAGCGTCTGCCTTACAAGCAGAGGGTCGGGGGTTCGAATCCCTCAGCTCCCACACAAAAAGAGGATGACTTCAAAAGTCATCCTCTTCTTTTTTGTATCTGCCGATCCGCTTATTTTGCAGGGCGCTTGAAACCGTCGGCTGTGGCTCTTTCTGCCATCCTGGCGATCCTGTCCTGTGTTGCAGGGTGATCCGAGAATGCATTGTTGATCTTGCTTGCAGCAGCCTGGGTGCCCGCTGCGGTTGCACCTGCGGAAAGCTTCTCGAGTTCCTCGAATGCCATTGCCATTGCCCATGGGTTCTTGCCGGCAGCCTTGAGGAATGCGTAGCCGAAATCGTCAGCCTCGAACTCCTGCTTCCTGGAGAACTTCTTGCTCATGAGGACCTCTCCGATGTCGCCGAGCTGTGATGCGCTGAGGACAGCGACCTTTCCACCTGTAGAGATCATTGCATCCCTGAGTGCGGAAGTCATGAGGGCGCGCTGGAACTGCTTCCTTGAATGTCTCATTGCTACGTGGCCGATCTCATGTCCGATGACACCGAGTGCCTCTTCGTCGGTCATGACGTCGAGAAGGCCGGAGTAGATCCTGACGCTTCCGTCTGCGCAGGCGAATGCGTTGACATCGTTGGTCTTGTAGACCTGGAAGTTGAGAGGTGTCCCGTCGACCTCAGTGAGTCCCTTGGTCATCTTGCGCACTCTCTGGACATACTTGTCTGTCTCAGGAAGGATGGTGCTTTCAGCGTCAAGCTGCTTGATGTACTGTGCAACATACTGCTGGATCTCGGCATCAGTGAGGGAAGCTGCCTGTGCAACCTTCTGTCCACCTGACATCAGGTAGTTGGAATCGAGCTGCATTCCGCATGATGTACAGAGCACTGCTGCTGCAATTGCGATGAGGATACGTTTCATATTCATTGAGTTTGATTGGTTTCGTTTCTGCAAATATACCTATATTTGCACTGATTCAACAATCAATGTCCATGAAAAAAGCAGCAATACTCATTTCAGCCGTCCTCATGATGGCTGCAGGCTGCAGGAATGCCGAGACCGCCAGCATCGATCTTCTTCCTGCATCAGATTTCGAAACAACCATCAATGACTGCCCTGTGAGCCTCTACACGCTCAAGGCAGGAGACCTTGTCATGCAGGCAACCAACTTCGGAGGAAGGGTTGTCACCCTCTTCGCTCCGGACAGGAACGGCGAGATGGCTGACATCGTCGTCGGCCGCAGGACCATCTCTGAATATGTGACACCGGAAGGTGAGCGCTTCCTTGGAGCCTGCGTTGGCCCGGTGGCAAACAGGATCGGAGGTGCATCTTTCACCATCGACGGCGTTGTCTACAATGTCCCGAACAACGACAATGATGTCAACACCCTTCATGGAGGACTCTTTGGCCTTGACAACATTGCATGGGAGGTCGTCGAGTCTGCGGAGGACAAGCTTGTCCTTCACTACCTTCGCCCTGATGGTTTCGAGGGCTATCCTGGAAACCTTGACATCACGATGACCTACTCCCTCACCGAGGACAATGAGTTCAAGGTCGAGTACAAGGCAACCACGGACAAGACCACTCCTGTCAACATCTCTCACCACTCTTTCTTCAATCTCAAGGGAGAGGGCAACGGTGATGTCCTTGACTATGTGATGACGATCAATGCCAGCGCCTACACTCCTATCGACGAGCTCAGCATCCCGCTCGGGCAGAATGAGAGCGTGGAAGGCACTCCGTTTGACTTCAGAGAGCCTCACAGCCTTGGCGAAAGGATTGACACTCCTGACAACCAGCAGATTGCAAATGCCCGTGGCTACGACCACAACTGGGTTCTCGACAGGCAGACTGCCGATGGCGTCGAGCTGGCCTGCACGGTCTGGGAGAAGGAGTCAGGCAGATTCCTCGAGGTCCTCACCGACCAGCCTGGCATCCAGTTCTACAGCGGCAACTTCTTCAAGGGAGTCGGTGTCGGTGTCAGCGGAAAGACCATGGATTTCAGAAGCTCCATCGCTCTCGAGACCCAGCACTTCCCGGACAGCCCTAACCAGCCGGCTTTCCCTTCAATCCTCCCGAACCCGGGTGAGACCTACACCCATGTCTGCATCTACAGATTCAGCGTGAAGGACGGGGAGTAGTCTCTGACAGCATCATATCCTGTTCTCCGCAATCGTGAACACGACGGAGAGCGAGTTTCCGGATCCATCCACCACTGTGACCGTGTGCCTGCCTGCGGCAGGTGTCAGGCGCATCTGGTGGATGAATCGTGTCTGGCCCACATATTCATTGTCCAGATGCCAGAAGACATCCTCGCCGGGTGTCCTGTGCGCCAGGTTGAACGTGACTCCTGCGATCGAGCCGTCCAGCTGCCTCGGGATGTAGATCTCGGCTCCATTCTCCGGGTAGATGAATGCCATCTGCTCCAGCTCGCTCCTGTCCTTCGGGATGTAAGGGGAGTACTCAGGATGGTGTTGGCGGTAGTACCATTCCATCGATGGCGGAAGCATGAAGGTTCTGGTCCCCTCGATGGTCCTGTGGTAAGGGCAGGCTTCGCTTTTCAATGCCTTGGCCGGCAGCAGGAGTGTGTCGGCATGCTCGCAGCTGGCTCCCATGAGGCAGCCGGACTCGTGGCAGACCTCCAGGCTGATGCCGTCAGATGGTGCAGGCTCCAGGAACCACCCATCCTTTGAGTAGGCATCCGTCCTTTCCCTGGCCGGCAGCAGGTTGAAGATGTCGAACATGACAGGGCCTGCAGTCCTTGCACCGGTGAGACCCGGGACTCCCTGCCCCTGGGCGTTTCCGACCCAGACACCCACGGCATAGTCGGCAGTGACGCCGACTGCCCAGGCATCCCTGTAGCCGTAGCTGGTTCCGGTCTTCCATGCCACCTTCCTGACCGATCCTATCAGATGCCAGTCGATCTCGTCCGGACGGTTCACCTCCTTGAGAGCATCGAATGTCCACCAGAGTGCGCACTTGTCCGTCAGTGGGAAGCCGTGCAGCCAGCCCTTTTCCTTGAATTCCCTGGCATCTGTGCATTGGTAGGATGCCGACATCCTTGCATAGACGTCCGTCACATCCTTCAAGCTTCCCTCACCGCCACCAAGGATGAGTGAGAGTCCATATTCAGAGGCACTCCTTCCGAGTGTCGTCAGGCCGCACCTGCGCAGCAGGTCCAGGAATTTCGGGACTCCTTCCTTGCGGAGCATGTGGACAGCCGGTACGTTGAGGGATCTGGCCAGGGCTTCGCCTGCGGGTACGGCGCCGGAGAACTGTCTGTTGTAGTTCTGCGGCGCGAATCCGGAAAGGTTGATCGGTGTGTCCGGCACCAGGGACCCGGGCAGGATCTCTCCTTCCTGGAGCAGGGAACAGTAGAGCAGAGGCTTCAGGATGCTGCCTGTGCTTCGTGGAGACCTTGCTATGTCCACATCCGAACCTGGACGCTTTATGTCCTGGTTCGCATTGCCGACATAGGCCAGCACTTCTCCTGTCCTGACATCCTCGACAACAATCGCAAGATCCTTGATCCCGGACATTGAGAACTCGTCATTCCATTGATTTGCAGTTGATTCCACTTGTCGCTGGAGGTGGATGTCAATCGTGGTCCTGCTTCTTTCACCGTGAGCAGTCCTGTTTAAGCCATCCGTTATGCTCCTTGCCGTCTGGGGCAGGGCGACTGGCTCCATCGGAAGCGGCTCGTCCAGCGCCAGTGCGAGATCCAGGGAGTCAAGCCGGCCCTTCCTGTAGAGCCTTTCAAGAAGCCTGTTCCTCTTTTCAAGAAGTTTCTCCCTGTTTTTCCCCGGGTGGATGCCTGAGGGAGCGTTGGGAAGTACGGCCAGGGTCGCAGCCTCTCCCCATGAAAGCTCTCCCGGAGGCCTTCCGAAGTACCTCCATGCTGCGGCTTCCAGTCCGACGACGTTGCCTCCGAATGGGGCGTGTGATGCGTAGAGTGCAAGGATCTTCTTCTTTGAGCATCTCAGCTCGAGCCTTGTCGCCAGGATTGCTTCCGTAATCTTCTGCCTGATCGTCCTTTCCTTCCTGCGCGACATCCTGATCACCTGCATTGTGATCGTACTACCTCCGCTGGTGATGTGCCCGGCCTTGATGTTGCTGGCCGCAGCCCTTGCGATCGACACCGGATTCACTCCGAAGTGGTAGGGAAACCATCTGTCCTCGAACTCGATGACTGCGTCCCTGAACTTCTGTGGCACAGTGTCGGATGGTGGGAAACGCCACTGGCCGTCGTCTGCGATCCTGGCTCCGAGAAGCTCTCCGTTCCTGTCAGTCACGACAGTGGAGTATGCCGACCCACTGAAGATGTCACGTGGCAGGCAGAACATGTAAGCCGCCACCATCATGGTGATCGCGGCCGTGCATGTCCACGTCTTCAACCTCCTGCGGGTGAGTGGCGTCATCTTGTTACCCTCGCGGTTCCGGAAGCGGTGTTCGCACAGATGTGAGGGTCATACATTGCCTCGCATCTGACTGCCGGGAGGACGAACTCTCCTTCGTAGGCAGCGTGCAGCCTGACCTTGAATGTCCTGCCTGTCCCCTTTGGAAGGCTGAAGTGCCAGATGTTCCTGTCGTCCCTGATGTCCCTGCTGTCGAGGGATGTGTGGTCAGAGCCGATCCTGTCGTTGACGATCTCCCATCCGGATGGAATCTTCTGCATGAGGGCCAAGTTGTCATAGTCCTTGACCGCACTGGTGTTGGAGACCGTGATGGTTGCAGTGAATTCGGTGCCCTGGGCAATCTCGGACGGATCGATGACCTTGCCGTTGTTTGCCGTGTAGACGACCTTGATGCCGAGCCCGTTGGAGCGGGCCTCGACCTTCCTGTTCCCGGCAGGTACATTTGAAACGGTCAGCTGGGTGTAGAGGATGTTCTCGGATGTATTCTCGATGTAGACGCCTCCGCTTTCCGGGTCAATGCCCATCCTGACGGCTGCCTTTGTGCTCTCCACGGATTTGGTCTCGGAACCGTATGTGACTTGCGCAGAGATGTTTCCGTCTCCGATCCTGGATGCCAGGGACTTTATCGCGCAGGTCGAGAACGCGGCCTCCTGAGTCGTGTACGCCCCGCTGGTGAGCGAGTGCGAGACTTCACCGGCCACAGACATGGCTTCGGTGATGTCGTCCGCAAGCACGAGAGATGCAAGGGCCATGGCCTTGTCCCTGAGAGGCGATCCGAAGGTCCTGTCCTTGTCCTGGTAGACCGTGAAATCGCTCTTGAGTGCAGAGATCATTTCCTGGGCCACGGCTTTCTTTCCTGTCAGTGAATATGTGGACGCGAGCATCCATCCTGCCTGTGGGGACAGTGTCTGGCTTTCCTTGAGCCTGTTCATGGCACCGCTCTCGGCCTCTCCGCCAAGAGCCAGCGTGTAGAGCCTGTAGGCCTGCTCGAGGTCCCAGAGGAACCTGGAATCGGCATTGCGGTAGTCCTGGACAAGCTTCTTCTGGTAGCGTGACCAGCTTGCGAGGACTCCCTTGCTGACACTGAATCCTTCCTGGGATGCCATGAGCATGAACTGGCCGACCATCGATGACACCCATGACTGGGTGTCGGAACTCTCCGGCCACAGTGCGAATCCTCCGTCAGGCCTCTGTCTCTGGCAGACCTGCTGGATGATTGACGGAATCATCTTCTGGACCTGTTCTTTCTTCTTCTCCGGGAGCATGTCAGCGATCGACAGGAGAGTGATTCCCTGTGCAGCCAGCTGCTCCGTGCAGCCGTATGGATAGGCTGTCATGAATGAGTAGACACCATTCGCGTCGAATGAAGGGCAGCGGGAGATCTCGAGCTCTGCCCAGTCTTCCTCTCCCTGCTTGAATGGACTGAATCCGAAGTGCTTCCTTTCACCCTAGGCCATCATGGCCTTGCTGACGGATGTGACTGCAGGGTTTGGAGCTTCCACATCGACCACAATCCTGTCATAGGCCTTGTTGCCGTTGCCCTCAGCATTGACGGTGATCGTCGCGGTTCCCTTTCCGGTGGCTTCCAGTGCGAACCTGACGACACTGTCTCCAGGCTTGTCGAAGTGTACCTGGCACTTGTCATCGCCGGTGATGGCCAGAGGACCGTCGACCTTGATGCTGACCTTCGCGTCCCTGACGTCGTTCTCAAGTGCGAAGACATTGACCGGCATCGTGACCTTCTCACCTTCGGAGATTGTCCTCGGGAGGGTAGGGAGCACCATAAGAGGTGACTTGACCGGGACGGTCTTCTCCTCGCATCCGTAGGTGGCATCCTTTGCTGCGATCACCATGACCCTGACACTTCCGACGTACATCGGGAGCTTCAGCTTGTGCGATGCTGTTCCGGACGTAAGGGTGTAAGGCCCTATG
>JAGHSC010000010.1 GCA_018066065.1 Candidatus Cryptobacteroides faecihippi | reverse complement strand
CGATCTTGACATAGTTCGGGAGCTTGAAGTACTTGTCGATCACCCTTGCAACGATCTTCCTGAACTGTTCCCAGTCGACCTTCGGATCGAACAGGACGGAGGTGTCGTCGCCGTAGAGGTGGTAGTTTCAGTAGTTCTTCTTCACGACGTGGTTCGCCCTCATGATGTAGAAATACATCTTCTCGTTGTTCGGGGCTCCGAGGAAACCATTGTCCAGGGCACTCTCAAGATAAGGTCCTGAATAGCCGTCCTCGGTGTTGTACCAGTACCAGTCGTAGATGAACGTGTTGATGCCGTACTCGACAGCCGTGTCGATCCAGCGCTCGACGACCTTCGGGTCGTCATCCATCTCGTAGCCCCAGAGAGGCTGCTTGGGCTGGTAGTGGCCCGGGAAACGAGGGTCTCCCTGCTTGATGACTTCCCACTCTCCTATCCCCTCTCGCCAGAGATGGGCGTGGGCAAGCGAGTCGTCATGGCAGGAAGGCCAGACGAATGTGCAGATGTAGTAGTCTGGCTCTGAAGGGGCTTCGACCTTCTGCGAGCAACCTGTCGCAAGCACTGCGAGACAGGAGATGACGAAGGATGTGATCTGTTTCATAACGGAATGATGCTTCATCGGCGGAAGAGTTTCATGCCCTCTCCCATCAGGCCATAGTCAAAGAAAATGTAGTCTGAACCGGCAGCCTGCTCGGTCACGCCGTTCCACATCCATGGGCCGGTGATGCCCATCTGGGTGTTGTAGTGAGGGCCGTAGACATTGCGTATCGAACCTGCGACGCGCACTTCGATGATGTTCTCTCCCTTGCAGAGAAGGGTCTCGACCTGAAGCTCGTACGGTGGACGGGAGATGATCCCGGCCTTCTCACCGTTGACGTAGACGACAGCGACAGTTCCCTTCCAGGATGCAAGCTCGAGGGTGTAAGGTGCAGAAGTGTCGCTGATGTCCCATTTCTGTGAATATGCGACATCCCAGGAGTAGAACGGGAATCCCTGGGCCCTCCAGCTGCCAAGGCCGAGGCTGCCGGCAGCCTCGATGGTGAAGCCTTTCGGCGCATCAGCCACGCTGAATCCTCCCTGGATGATGACCGGAGCGATCTCTGCAAGGACATGCATCCTGTCCAGGCTGATGCTGAGGATGTTCTCGCCTTCGTGCACATATTCACCGATGCTGAACAGACCCGTGCGCGCGTCCATTATGGATGCACCTTCGGATTCTACCTCCATGCCGTTGATGGCGACGCTCCAGATGTCCGGCCTTTCGACGATTGCCTTCATGCCCTCGCAGCAGACATCCTTCCCGATGGTGAAGTGATAGTCAACCTTGACAGGGCATGGGCTGAAGTGGACATTGTCCATGATGTCGTTCCTGAACTGGACAGCGGACTCCCATGGATCGTTCATGCCGAAGAAGCCGTAGAGGGCACGGCAGGCGTCGATGGTGTAGAGGCCGGTCCGGGTCGAATCTCCGACAGAAAGGTCGCAGAAATCGATGGTCAGCGCATTAGGTTTGAGAGGCTCCGCCGTGAGCGGAGACAACGGTGAGACCTCCTTCCTTCTGCCGAGTTTCGCCGGCATGGCATCCGCTTCGAGGACGGCTTCGCCGCTGATGAAATACATCGCGCTCTCCGCTGGGGAAAGCTTTATCTTCCAGGTCTTTCGAGCCTTCCTGGAAGCTTTTTCAAGATAGGTCTTTCCGGTCTGCGGATCGAGTCTGTAGAGGTACTTTCCGCTTGCAGTCACCTTAGCCGTCGCTTCCTTCTCGAGAGAGGAGTTGACAAAGAAGATGAGCTGGCCGTCGTCGTACATCCTTCTCTGATGGTAAAGATCCGTACTCCGGATCCTGCTCACCTTGAAGTCAGACTTCCTTGCGGAGTAGGCCAGAAGTTCTGCAGGAGATGCCATCGTGACCACTCCCATGCCGGAAAGAAGGTCCACAAGTTCCTGGGAGCGTGCTCCATCCACCATCTGAGGCTTCGAGAATGCGATGAGCTTTCCGCCCTGGGCGACAAAGGTCCTGATCAGGTCGAATGTAGCGCTGTCGATGGATTCCATCATCGGAGGAAGAACCACGGTGCCGTAGGCTCTCATGCCCACGCTGAGCTTGCCGTCGCTGACACTGCCGCAGTCCTTGATGATGTTCTCCGATCCGAGATCATATTCAAGCTGGCCCTTCTCAAGGGCAGTCACGAAGGTCTGGAAGGCGGTTCCGATCTCATTGACGACCTGAGGCATCTCGTAAGCCGTGTAGTAGAGCCAGAGGCTGGTCGTCGGCTCGAGGATGAGGATGTCATTTATCTGCTCACCCTGGCTGAGGGTCACCGACAGGCGGCCGAAGTAATCATTGAGCCTTCCGTACTCCTCCCACCATGGGGAGATGGAGGTAAAGACTGGAGGATAGTCGTACTTGCGGACGCCGGTTATGGTCATGTGGCACAGGTGCTGGTTCATGAAGTTGACGCCGAGTGCATATTCCCAGTCGCCGAGTCTCTTGAAGTCCGCGAAGGAGACGTCCCAGCCGCCGCCTCCGTAGGTCTCGCTGACCGTGCGCACATAGCCCTTCTGGTTGGCGACGGAGCGGACTTCCTTGACGGAGCGCACGTTTCCGAACTGGGCGGTCGGGGCTTCGTCGTTGTACTGGTTGAAGAGCATGTCGATCGCCGGCATCTGGTGCCAAGCGTACATGGCCATGTTGTCCGGGCCTTGAAAGAGATTAGGCCAGTCGTGCTCCCAGTAGTGGCCGGTCCAGTAGAGGTTATGGCCTTCGGTGTACTCGTAGAAAGGCTTGCACCATCTGTCGATGAACAGCTGGAGAAGGGTCGAGTTGTAGTCATGGCGGACCTTGCGGAAGTCGCCTATCTGCTCGAACAGCAGAGGCAGGACGGTCCTGAGGTCGTAGCCCCAGCGCTCCTGGAAGGTGTCAAAGAGGTCTGGAGTCCAGCGGCAGCCTCCCGGGCATGCGATGTTCGGTTCATCGGTGAAGGTGCCCTTGATCGTGGTGCCGAACTCCTCACCGAACTCTTTCTCGTAGCCGCTGAAGGTCGCCTCGATGAACTTCTCCGTCACTCCATCGACCATCAGGTCCACATAAGGGTAGCCCGCATTCCACGCTGCCGCAGGAGTGTAGGTCTTAGTGAAGACATAGTACTCGCCCGGTGTCTGTGAATATTCAGACAGACACTCTGTGATGTCCTTGAAGGAGTCTCCGTCCTTGATGAGACAGAGGAAGCACTCCTCCGGAGAGGGAGCCTTGTCAGTCTTCGTCTCTGCAAGTCCCTGGCCCTGGTCATAGGACTCTGGCATCTGCGATGGGACGTGGCCCCCGGCGAATCCGCTCGGGTAGGAGTTCTCGTCGTAGATCCAGATGTCCAGGCCGAGTTCCTTGCCCTTCTCGAGACTGTAGCGCCAGAGCCTGAACCATTCGTCGGACAGGTATTCGGTCACGAGACCCGGTCTCGGATGGACGAAGGCTCCCCCGAATCCCTGGTCCTTAAGTTCCTGGAGCATCCTGTCGATGTCCGCGGTCGTGACTTCGGTGTTCCAGACCCACAGCGGGGCAGGTCTGTAGTCCTTCGATGGGTCGGAGAACTGGCTTTGAAGGTTCCTGAACTTCATTTCGCGTTCCTGGACGCGGGCATTGAGTGTCTGAGGCACCGCAAAGACAGACGCAAGCAGGAGAGAGAGGAATAGGGTCGATTCTTTCATATTCGTAGAGAGTTAAAGACTGCCCGCAGCGTCTTGCCACAGGCAGTCATATCCTGATCGGAAGGGAGGATTGGGCCCTCCCCGGGTGTTCCTTAGAATGATGCGGCTGTCGGTTCTGAGCCGAATCTTCCGCCGACTTCGATCTTTGCCTTGAGGGAGATGGTCTTCTCGCTGTCGGAAGCCTTCTCGTCGATCATCTTCCTGAGGAGCTCGAATGACTTCTCGGCAATCTCGGCGACTGGCTGGATGATGTGAGGGACAGCCGGCTTGTTGATGTCGAAGATGTCGCTCTCATCGAAGCAGACGAAGGAGAAATCCTTCGGGAGATTCATGCCGAGGACATTCATGGCATTGAAGCCGTAGAGGCCGATCTTCTTGGTAGGGAGCACGAATGCCTCGGTGCCGCGCTTGGCAGCGTCACGGAAGATTCCGATGACGTCCTTCTTGGCCACTGTTGCCTCGTACTCGATCCTGTGGAGGATGGCGTCATCCAGCAATCCTGCCTCTTCCATTGCCTTCTGGTAGCCGGCCTCTCTGTCGACGAGACTGGTCACACCGTTCTGGTAGGAGATCATCTCGATCTTTCCAAAACCCTGATGGATGAGATACTTGGTTGCCATGTAGCCAGCATCGACATTGTCGACGAGGACTCGGCCGAACTGGTCGCCAGGGAAATTCCTGTCGAAGAGCACGGTAGGGATGCCGATGTTGGAAGCCTTCTCAAGGGCTGAATCTGCCTCGAGGCAAGGTGCAACGATGAGACCTTCGACGTTGAAGCCTATCATAGTGTCGATCAGCTTGCCGAGCTTCTGAGGATTCTCCTCTGAAGATGCAAAGATGACCGTGTAACCCTCCTTGTAGGCGATCTGCTCGATGTGGCGGCAGATCTCGGAGAAAAACTGGTTCGCAAGGTCGGAGACGATCACGGCGATGGAATGGGACCTTCCGCTTCGGAGTGAAGCAGCGGCATTGTTCCTCCTGTAGCCCAATCTCTTGGCCACCTGAAGGACACGCTGGGCCGTGTCATGGTTGACAGGACAGTCCAGACGACCATCCTTGCCGACCTTTGCGTTCATCACAAAGGAGACCAGGGTGACTGACACCCCGGCTTCCCTTGCGACATCACGTATTGTGACTTTCTTTATTGCCATTTCTTAAGTTCCTTGGATTAAAGCATATGTACCATGACGGTAAGACCGGCCATGACAATCGACACCATGCTCATGAGCTTGATGAGGATGTTGAGTGAAGGGCTGGATGTGTCCTTGAAAGGATCACCGACGGTGTCACCGACAACGGTGGCGTGGTGAGCCTCGGAGTTCTTGCCACCGAGATGGCCTTCCTCGACATACTTCTTTGCATTGTCCCATGCACCACCTGAGTTGGACATGAAGACTGCGAGCACGAATCCGGCACCGAGACCACCGATGAGGAGGCCGAGGACACCTGCAACGCCAAGGACGACACCTACAACGATAGGAGCGAGGATGGCGATGATTGAAGGAACGAGCATTTCGTGCTGAGCTGCCTTGGTAGAGATCTCGACGCAGCGCTTGTAGTCAGGAGTACCCTCACCGGTGAGGATGCCCTTGATCTCATGGAACTGACGGCGAACCTCGACGACCATCTTCTGGGCGGCACGGCCGACTGCGTTCATGGTAAGACCGCAGAAGAGGAATGCCATCATCGAACCGATGAACACACCTGCGAGTACTGCAGGGTTCATGAGGCTGACATTGAAGTGGTTGAGAATGTCAAGGATGCTTGCATCCGATGCAGCGATCTTGCCTGCGACACCATTGATAAGTTCGCCCGCGCGTGAGAGAGCGATCTTGATCTCCTCGATGTAGGAAGCAAGGAGTGCAAGTGCGGTGAGGGCTGCAGAACCGATTGCGAAGCCCTTTCCGGTTGCTGCTGTGGTGTTTCCAAGAGCATCGAGGACGTCGGTACGCTCACGTACCTGAGGATCAAGCTCGGACATCTGGGCGTTACCGCCGGCGTTGTCAGCGATTGGACCGTAAGCATCGGTAGCGAGGGTGATGCCGAGGGTTGAAAGCATACCGACAGCTGCGATTGCAACACCGTAGAGACCCTTTGAGAGGGAAGCTGCCTCCATCATGCTGTTGACATCGAAGCCGATGGCGAAGAGGAAGCTGAGGATGATTGCAGCTGCGATTGCGATCACAGGGATAGCAGTTGAAAGCATACCGAGGCCGACACCGCTGATGATGACGGTAGCAGGACCTGTAGCAGAGCTTTCAGCAAGCTTCTGGGTTGGCTTGTAGGAATGAGATGTGTAGTACTCAGTTGCCTTTCCGATGACGACACCGGCGACAAGACCTGAGACGACTGAGAAGCTGAAGTGCCACCAGTCAGAGTTGTCTGTACCGAAGACAAGGGCGAGGATGCCGAAGGTAGCGACACCTGAGAGGATTGCTGCGAGGTTGGTACCGAAGCTCATTGACTTGAGCAGCTGAGCCATTCCGGCACCTTCCTTTGTGCGGACTGTGAATATGCTCGCTACAGAGAGGACAACACCCACAGCGGCGATGAGCATAGGTGCGAGGATTGCCTTTGTCTGCATGGCAGGACCAGCAGCATAGAATGCAGAGGCACCGAGAGCCATGGTTGAAAGGATGGAACCGCAGTAGCTTTCATAGAGGTCAGCACCCATGCCGGCAACGTCACCGACGTTGTCACCGACGTTGTCGGCGATGGTGGCAGGGTTGCGAGGGTCATCCTCAGGAAGGTCGGACTCAACCTTTCCGACGATGTCTGCGCCGACGTCTGCAGCCTTGGTGTAGATACCGCCACCGACCCTGGCGAAGAGGGCCTGGGTGGAAGCACCCATTCCGAAGGTAAGCATCGTGGTGGTTATGACGACAAGCTTCTGAGCCTCGCTTGCCTCGACAACGAAGATGTTGAGGAGAATCCACCAGATGGCGATGTCAAGAAGGCCGAGACCTACAACGGTCAGACCCATGACGGCACCTGAACGGAAAGCCACCTTGAGACCTGCATTGAGGCTGCGCATCGCTGCATTGGCAGTACGGCCCGATGCGTAGGTTGCAGTCTTCATGCCGATGAAGCCTGCAAGACCGGAGAAGAAACCACCTGTGAGGAATGCAAACGGAACCCATGGATTCTGAACGCCGAATCCGTAGGCAAGGATTGCAAAGAAGATCGCGAGGATCACGAAGACGATCACTACGATCTTGTACTGCTGCTTGAGGTAGGCCATTGCACCTTCACGTACAAACTGGGCGATCTGCCTCATGGTTGGTGTACCTTCGTCCTCCTTTCTCATCTTGCTGTAGAAGAACCACGCGAAGAAGAGCGCGATGAGGGACGCCGCAGGTACCAGATAGAATAATGAATCCATAAAATAACCTGTTATTAGTTAAAATATCTTGATTCGTTTTAATAAACCAGGGATAAAAAAAGTGCTTCCTCTTGCAGAAAGACACATACACGACCCTGTAATTCGTCTCAAACGATGCAAATATAGATACTATCCATTTATGTTAAATAGTAAAAAGTGACAAATTAACTTTCATCTTTGACACAGTATAAATATAAAAACCGACGCAGAGAGGCTTGGATAAACGTTTTTAGCTCTGAAAAAAATCAAATATTTGACAAAGACTGTCGCCTGTGGCCACAAAAAAAAGTTTAAAATAATTAGCATTTTATTAAAACTTTTACCTACCTTAGCGAAGAAGAAAAACAGAAAACTCCTGATGAACGGTCTCCGTACATACAATCAGCAGCAGAATCAGCAGCAGAACCAGGTTAACAATAACCAGGCTCAGAATTGTTTGTACATAGCGGACCAGAAAGAGGAAAGATAAAGGTAGAAAGAGATTTAAATCAAGGGCTGGTCCAGAAGATTCTGGGCCAGCCCTTTTCAATTCAAGTTAGTTTTAGTGTATTACCTTTAAAAAAGAAAGAAAATGAAGAAAAGAATGATCTTCCTCGCTGCAACCGCAATGGCAGCTCTCTTCTCCCCCGATGCAAAGGCAGGAGAACCACTGAAGGCAGATTTCGGAACAGACCTCGTCAGCACCTACGTCTGGCGTGGACAGAAGCTTGACGGAGCAGCCATCCAGCCGACTCTCGGCCTTGAATGGGGTGGCCTTTCTCTCAGCGCCTGGGGCTCCACAGGATTCGTCGGTGACAGCCGCGAGCTCGACTTCACCCTGTCCTACAGCATCGGAGGCTTCACAGTCGGCCTGACGGACTACTGGTGTGCAGACAGCGAGACAAAGTATTTTGACTTCACAGCCGAGACTCCGCATGTGGCCGAACTCAACCTGGGCTACGACTTCGGTCCTGTCGCCCTCAACTGGTACACCAACTGCATCGGAGCCGTAGGATGCAACATGGAGGGCAAGAAAGCCTACTCCTCCTACATCGAAGTCTCCGCACCGTTCTCTCTGGGAGGAATCGACTGGAGCGCAGCGGTAGGAGCCACACCATGGGCGACAGACTATTATGGATCGGAAGGATTCGCTGTCGTCTGCGCTAGCCTGACAGCCACCAAGGAACTGACCTTCGGCTCGACAACCCTCCCGGTCTTTGCACAGCTCATGGCAAACCCACGCACGGAGAGAATGTTCTTCAGCGTGGGTGTTTCTTTTTAATGAAACATAGTATCAAAGTGTATAACCAAATTTCAGAAAGATGAAGAAAATTGAAGCAATCATCCGCAAGACACAGTTCGAGGATGTGAAGGAGGCTCTCTTCGAGGCCGACATCAACTGGTTCTCCTACTCTGAGGTCAAGGCAATCGGCCAGGACAGGGAGGACAGGATCTACCGCGGTGTAATGTACAGCACCGACATCATTTCCAGAATCGAGATCACCATCGTCTGCCGAGACCAGTTCGTGCAGCCAGCGATCGAGGCAATCATGAAGGCCGCCCGCACCGGTGAGATCGGAGACGGCAGAATATTCGTAAGCCCTGTCGACAACACATATTCTATCAGGACAGGTGAAAGTGGTGACACAGTATTGGCAGACAAAAAATAGAACATCATGGAAACAGCAATATCAACAATCAACAGTCTTGACACCGTCTGGGTACTTCTCGCAGCAATGCTGGTCTTCTGGATGCAGCCTGGATTCGCTCTCGTGGAGGCAGGCTTCACCCGCTCGAAGAACACAGCGAACATCCTCATGAAGAACTTCGTCGACTTCATGGTCGGCTCAATCCTGTTCTGGTTCATCGGCTTCGGTCTCATGCATGGAACCGGCAACGGCTTCATCGGTGAGATCCACCTCTTCGACTGGTCATTCATCGGCAACTCCAACATCCCTGCCGAGTGTACACTCTTCTTCCAGACTGTCTTCTGCGCAACCGCAGCGACAATCGTTTCCGGCGGCATGGCAGAGCGCACCAAGTTCTCAATGTACATTGTGATCTCCGTCATCATCTCTATGTTCATCTACCCTATCGAAGGTCACTGGACATGGGGCGGCGGATGGCTCTCCGAACTCGGATTCCATGATTTCGCAGGATCCACTGTCGTACACGCAGTCGGTGGTGTCATCGCTCTCGCAGGTGCAATCATCCTCGGCCCAAGGCGCGGAAAGTACACCAAGAGCGGCAAGTCCGTGGCTATCCCTGGCCACAACCTCACCTTCGGCGCACTCGGTGTTTTCATCCTCTGGATTGGCTGGTTCGGATTCAACCCTGGCTCACAGCTCGCAGCTGACGGAGCAGAGAACGCAATCGCAATCTCACACGTGATCTGCACCACCAACATGGCAGCCGCAGTCGGCGGAGTCTCAGTCCTCTTCCTCAGCTGGATCATCTACGGCAGGCCATGTGGGGCGCTCGTCTGCGGCGGTGTCCTCGCCGGCGTTGTGGGGGGGAGGGGTGGGTGTGAGTGGGTGTG
>JAGHSC010000053.1 GCA_018066065.1 Candidatus Cryptobacteroides faecihippi | reverse complement strand
CGTGTACGTGTAGGCGGATTGTTGTGGTTCGTATTTGTAAATCCCTATTCTTTGGGCTCTTGCGTGGATGATGCGCCTTATTGGAGGGGTCGTCCACGGAAATCGCCATTCTGGCGCGTCCGCCGTGGACGTCTCGGGCGAATGATGGGGTTAGCGAGCAGAATCTGTGAAATATCATTAACTTTGTGTGAAACAGAAACGGGGAAACGGGAAACTAAAAACCGGAAACGTAAACCGGGAAACGGGGGAAGCGGGAACCCAAAACCCGGAAACAAACCCGGCGGAAACCAGAAGCCTGGGAAAAAGAGCTACAAAATGAAGGAAGTCAGGATCACAGCGATTCGCAAGGTGCAGCACAGCGACTTGATGGAAAGGTACGAAAACCCCATCGAGCACGCTTGTGACGTCCGCGAAGGACAGACATGGATCAGCATCGACGGCCGATGCCCGGAAGGACTCTGCGACGAGGCATGGAAGACCATGAGGGAATTCGTCGAAGCGCTCGCACGCGGAGAAGGCAATTTCTTCGACGGATGGATGAAGAACCCGCTCAGCGCCATGATCAGCTGCAACGACGGCTTCCGCCCTGTCAGCTTCTACCTGGAAGTGATTGAAGCAGAGGCAGAAGGAAAGGAAGGAAGAAAGTAGAATCGGCACGCACTTGAATATTCACGGAAATGAGACTTGACAGCTTTTATCTGGAGGAAGAAGGCATCGTCTTCGAATCCTTTGTCGACGAGCCGGAGCTGGAGATTCCGGCGGAGGGAATCCTGCTGGAATCTGAGGAGGACAAGTTTGATGAGGTGTTTGATGAGGAGGTAGAGCAGGAAGAATCCAGCCACCATTCGAGACTGATACGCATCGTGCACTCGAACATGAGCACGAATACGTACTTCGACATACCATGTTCAAAGACTCCCTCAGAGGAAGACGGCATCCCAGCCGCAGGCTGGTTACCATTCGAAGAGAAGCAGCTTGTCATGGTCGACATCGACAGACTCAAGGCAGCCGGCGTTCCCGACTATGTCATCAGCATGATCGTCGACAACCAGGAGGAACTCAGCAGGGTAAGGATTACCCGAAGCAGCAGGATCGTCCTCCCGGACTACCGCATCGAGATCAAGATGCCGCCCCTTGACAAGGCACTCTACTTCCTCTATCTCAGGCACCCCGAAGGCATCCGCTTCAAGGAGCTCAGCGACCACCGCAACGAGCTCATGGACCTCTACGCCTCCATCACAGGCAGAGAGAGCATTGAAGGAATATGCGCAAGCATCGACTCTCTTACCGATCCTCTGAGCAATTCCGTCAATGAGAAGTGCTCACGCATCAAGCGAGCATTCTGCAAGGCATTCAGCCCAGAGCTTGCAAAGAGCTACTACATAGACGGAAAGAGCGGTGAACCGAAGTCCATCGCTCTCGACCGCGACCTTGTTACATGGGAGACACTGAAACCACTTCACGCCTAGCAATCAGATTCAGCATCAATAAACAAGTCTTTGCGGTCACGCAATGAATCAGGAGCCTCACAAGCCATATCGTAGAAAGTAGTCCTCAACTCGTTCAGCGTCCTTGTCATCTTTTTCACGCCATGGCCATTGGCTCTGAAATTCAACGCATTGGAGATGTTCATCTCCCTTGCGACTTCAACAGAATCCTGATTTGCGCCAATGTAGGCGAAGGTCCAGCCCTTCTTCCTCTGAGACTCCACCAGCTCAGAAACAGCCGATGACGAGTAGACCTCCGAACTGTTTTCCATTCCGTCCGTGATGATGGTGACGAGAACGGTATCCTCCTTCGAAATCGCCTTGTCCAGGCTGGTGATTCCGAAACCCATCGCATCATAGAGCGGAGTACAGCTGTCCGGAACGTACTCTTCTTCCCTGATTTCTGCGACTGAATCGGCCGAGACCCTGTCACGGATCACCTTGACTCCTTCCATGCCGCTTCCGCTGAATGAGATCAGACTGATGAACTGCTTCAGCTCAGGATGCTTTTTCTGCGCCGCCTTGACTGTCTGGATCGTTTCGTTCATTGAAGAGATTGCCTGCTGCTGGATCGAGCTCATTGAGCCGCTTTCGTCGAGGATGATGAGATTGTAGATGTTCATGGTACTGTGTATTTTAAGTTAAGCTATGTCCGTCTTTCCGAGGGCAAAGATACACCGCACCACCAGCCAGAAGAAAAGTCTACAAGCCTTGTAGACAAAAAAGAGCGGCCCCGGAAAAACCCGGGGCCGCCTATGATGGATCAATCCAGTCTTGGACTCTACTTGATCAAACTGCTGTTCGAGAATTGAGACTTGTCAATCGTGATGAGCTTGCTGCCAAAGTGAGCATAGCCATATGAAAAAAACTGCATATCTTTGCAAACCAAAAGACAAGGAGGTAATAAATGAAGACACTGATGAATATCCTCACAGTCGGGCTTGGTGGCGCGCTGGGCAGCATGATGCGTTACGGCGTGACCCTGCTCGCAGGAGTAGTCGGATGGTCCGGCAACCTCGCGACCATGGCTGTGAACATCATCGGCTCATTCGCCATCGGCTACCTCAGCGGAGCTGTCAAGGATGCCGGGCTGCTCCTTCTGCTGACCGTCGGGATCTGCGGAGGC
>JAGHSC010000051.1 GCA_018066065.1 Candidatus Cryptobacteroides faecihippi | reverse complement strand
CAACCGTATCTCACTGACCGGGGCCGTGCTGATCGCAGGCTTTGAGGATCCTTCGCTTGATGGTTTCACACCGTGCGAGGATCTCTGTATTTCAAGTACAGATGCATCTGCATTCCACATCCTTCCGCATGAAGGGTCTGCTGTCCTGGAGGCCGCACCAGCAGAGGGGCTGCCGGCAAACCGTTGGAAGTCAGTAACTAAGGTCTTCGATAAACCAGTAGATCTAAGCGGTACTCCAGTGGCTGAATTCTCAGTGTTTACCCAGGAAGGCCCAGCGATTGCTCACTATGCCCGTCTGCGCATCTGGAGCGGGAAGCACTGTGCCGAGGGCGTAGCTCAGGTCATCCCAACACTTTGGAGGACCGTCATCCTTGACTTTACCGGGAGCAAGGTGCTGAGGAAGGTGGACAGGATCGAGATTGCAATCATGTGCGACACAGACGAACCTTGGAATCTTGGAAGGGAATTCATCATCGACGCTCTCCGCTTCGGAAAGCCTATGGACCTTGGATTCATGATCCCTGGTTCGGAGGAAGTCTTTTCCGCTTCTGAAGGAAAGCTTGGGTGGAAGAATGATGCCCTTGAGTACAGGTTCAGGCATTCCTCCCCTCTGGTCTCATGTGACCTGACCGGAAGCAGGAACAGGATGTACAGCCCTGCACTTGGCAGCAGCGTCGAGTCTCTCTATGACCAGCGCAACACATTCTTCGTGGTGATGGCCAACAAGTCGAAGGCCTCCCGCGTCAGGCTGGACTGGACCACTGACAAGGCTTCCGGAAGCAAGGAGTTCGCCATCGAGCCGAAGAGTGGCATGAGAGCATATTACTTCAACATCTCCGACTGCCCCGAGGCGACCGGCAACCTTGTGAGCTTCTCCATCGCTCCTGTCGATGCCAGGAGGGGCAGGTGGATCATCGACCAGATCCGCTTCGAGAGGGAGGATGAGATCATCAGCTATGCCGGAAGCGTGGAATCATGCACTGCCGATGCGCAGAATGTGTGCATCCGCGGAACGCTCGCGAAGGAGGATGTCTCCGCCTATCCGACTCTCTGCATCTATGAATATCCATTCGAGCAGGATGGGTGCCCTGTTTCAGCCCTGAAGCTTCTCAGGCAGGTTCCGTCATCGGAGTCTTTCGAGATTGCGGACCTTCCTAACTCCAGGCTTGGAGGCAGGATGACTCATCTGAGCACTCGCTTCCTTGCCGCAGTCAGGAACGGGGCGGGGGAGACGAAACTTGTGGACAAGCCTTTCTTCATCGGCAACTGGAGGGACTTCACCGAGAATCCTTACCATTTCGACCTTCCTTCGAAGACATTCAGTGTCCTCAAGTATGGCGCCAAGGGTGATGGCTTCACTGATGATACCAAGGCCATCCAGAAGGCCATCGATGCCTGTGCTAAGGCCGGTGGCGGACAGGTTGTCCTTCCTGGCGACGATTCCGTCGAGGGCCGCCGCTATGTTGCCACACACATCACCATGAGGAGCAATGTGGACTTCCATATCGGGGAGAACGCCATTCTCTGGCAGTCCTATGACATAAGGGACTATGACTATGTTCCGGCCTATGGCCATGATTTCGTCATCCCGGGCTGCCCTTGGACTCACTGTCTCTACATCAACAAGCCGCTGATCCAGGGCAATGACATCGATCATTTCAAGATCACCGGTCCAGGAGTCATCAGGATGGCTGACCTCTGGTCCGTCAATCCGGACTGGAGCCACTATGCCCGCACCTGCAGCGACAGGATCCACATCTGTCCGGTCATCCTTTCAGACTGCAGCTACATCGAGTTCACAGACATCGACGAGATCCGTTCAAGCAACTACCACACGAACTTCGCTACGGATGACCACATGTTCATCGGCAATGTCAAGCTACATGACGTCAGATGTGTCAGTGGCGACGGTTTCAGCTTCTCCCAGGGGTCCTGCCACGTCCGTCTCGAGAGGGTTTTCTTCGATTCCAATGATGATGGCATCGTTCTTTCGTCCAGCTACAAGGATCCGAGGGGCAAGAATTCTCCGTGGAGACTCGATGTGGACGAGGCTGACCACTCTGTCAGGGACATCATTGTCGAGCACAGCTACATCAATTCCGGAAAGCATGGTGCCGGAAAGGCTATCGCCCTCATTCCATGGGGCAGCACGAATCCGGATCAGTCGCTTCAGGAACTTGACAGCATCCAGGTCTATGACTGTGTCCTCAAGGGTGGATATTCAGTGGGTACATGGTGTGACAATCCGTTCGATGGGAAGCCATTCACCAATGCCGAGGTCGATGACTATGCTCCTGTCAAGAACTTCAGGATCTTTGGAAACGAGTACAGGGGCGAGTGCGACCTCCTCTGTATCAAGCCTACTGGTTTCGTGAGTGACTGTGGCATCCACAGTTCAACCGCCTTCAAGAACGTTGATTTCGCCCATGGACATGCCTACTGGACCATGGTCGGCGATGCTGATGCTTCTGACGGGTTTGCCTATGCCAGGAACGGAGGTTCTTTCTGGCAGGGACTCTACATCCGTTCAGGTGCCCATACGATCTCAGCCATGGTACGTGGAACCGGTTCCCTCGAGGTGAGGGATGCGGTTTCCGGAAAGACTTACGCGAGCCAGGCATTCTGCTTCGAGAGCGAGGATTGGACGACCCTGACACTCGACTTCATCCTTGATGAGTCTGCGGAGTGTTCCGCTGGTCTTTGGGAATGCGAGTCGGCAGAGATTGCCGGCTGTGAGATTAGATAATTATCAATGATTAATAACCGATAGATTATGAAAAGAATTCTGATTGCTTTATCGCTGGCCGCCATGATCATGATGCCAGCCTCTGCCAAGGATAAGGCTCCAAAGAGTGAGAAAGTCAACAAGGTCATCCTTCTCATCGGAGATGGCATGGGCCTTGCCGCAACTGCAGCCTGGATGGTTGACCAGAACTATGCTCCGACTGCATTCGACCGTGCCCAGTTCGTGGGCATTTCGAAGACATATTCAAAGAACAGCCGTGTGACAGATTCCGCCGCTTCAGGTACTGCCATGGGTGTCGGTTTCAAGACCAACAACAGCATGCTTGGAATGCTTCCTGACGGAACCAAGCCTGAGTCCATCGCCGAGGCCGCCAAGAAGGAAGGCAAGTCGATCGGAATCATCGTGACTTCCAATGTCCTCGATGCCACTCCCGGTGCTTTCTATGCCCACACCGAGAGCAGGGGAAACGGCCGCGAAATTGAGGAATGCCTCATTGAATTCCAGCCGGATGTGATCCTTGGAGGCGGTCTTGCCGCTTTCCAGAACGAGAAGTGCGATGAAGGGACCATGCTTGACAAGGCGATTGCCAGCGGCATGACTCTCGCACGCACTCCTGAGGAGTTCTATGCCATGGACAAGGGTCCTGTCCTCGGTCTCTTCGCCGAGGGTAACTATCCTATGGTCATCGACCGTGATTCGGATTTCCTTGCAGACTGTCTCAACCACACCCTCGACATGTTCGAGTCCAACAAGAAGGGCTTCTTCATCATGGTTGAGGGCTCCCACATCGACCATGCCGCCCATGCCAACAACACCGAGCAGCTTCTCTTCGAGATGGAGGAGTTCGACAAGGCAATCAACGCTGCCATGGACTATGCTGACACCCACAAGGGAACTCTCGTGATCGTCACTGCAGACCATGAGACCGGCGGTGCATCCCTGGTTTCCGGAAACAAAGATTTCCACATGGGCGATTCCGGTATTGGAGTGAAGTATTCGACCACTGGCCACACCGGCTCTCCTGTCATGATCTATTCCTATGGCGCATCAGCCTGGAAGCTCAGCGGCGTCATGGAGAACACCGACATCAACAAGAAGATGCGTGAGGTCCTCCTCAAGGCGAAGAAGTAATCCCTCGCTCTGCAGACTACTTGCAGACCATGATGTGCTGGATCAGCTTGTCTGTCGACTGCATTCCCTTGGAAGCGATGTAGCCAAGGTTGCGGATCGTCTTCTCGACATCGTTGTCGATGATGCCGTCAGTCTCGGCTACGCAGGTGCCCCTCAGGGCGAGAACGCTTGACTGGATGGCACATGCCACTCCGGAAGCAACCTTCATCGCACATCCGACCTTTGCACCGTCGCAGACCATTCCTGTGATGTTGCCGATCATGTTCTTGATTGCGGAGCAGATTTCATTGTAGCCGCCACCTTCCAGGTAGACGATGCCGCAGGCCGATCCTGTTGAAGCGACGACGCAGCCGCAGAGGGCTGAGAGCCTGCCCAGATAGCCTTTGATGTGTATTGCGATCAGGTTGCTCAAGGTCAGGGCCCTGGCAAGCTTTTCGTCGTCCACATTGCACTTGATGGCGTAGATGATCACAGGCATGCTGACCGTGATTCCCTGGTTGCCGCTGCCTGAATTGCTCATTGCAGGAAGCTTGCATCCGGCCATCCTGGCGTCGGAGGCAGCTGCGGTCATGCCCATCGCAAAGCTCATGAAGTCATCTCCGAAGATTTCATTCTGGTTTTCCCTGATTGCCTGTCCCACACCGAGCCCGTATTTCTTTGACAGTCCGGCGTTGGCCAGGGCAAGGTTGAGATCCCTGTCTCCAAGGATGAACTTGATGTCTTCGTAGTCAGCCTCCTGGACGAACTGGAAGATTTCCTTGACAGACAGGTTGTAGTCCAGGATTTCCTTGACGCATGACACATTGGCCTTCTCATCGCGGGAAGAGTCGACAATCTCTCCGTCAAGTGCTGTCTCCACGATCCTGTCATGCACATCCTCGATGACGGCATGGGCGGAATGGTTTCCGTTGGTGACCGTCACCTTTGCATAGAGAAGGGGAGAATTCTCAGCCACGGCAATGGTGACCTTCTTGGCTGATACAAGATTCCTGGCTCTCTCGACATCCTTTCCGTTCATGCACGTCAGTACCTCGAGGCCGAGGCTGCTTCTTCCGCAGATGGCTCCCAAGGCAGCGGCGATGGGAAGACCTATCATTCCGGTGCCGGGAATGCCGACACCCATGCCGTTCTTCAGGATGTTGCCGGAGACGCTTACGTCGATCCTGTCGAAGCGGCGTACTCCTTCGGTCGCCTTGACAAGCAGTTCCGCTCCCTTTGCCGCTGCAAGGGCAACTGCGATCGGTTCCGTGCATCCGAGTGCCGGCTTCACTTCGTTGTGAAGCACTTCAAGTATTTCCTTCTGTCTTTCAGTCATTTCCGAAGTCTTTATTCTGAGTCGAAGCAGTTCAGTATCATTTCAATGAGGTTCTCCAGATCCTCCTCGTTGCAGAGTGCCTCGATCGGGAATCCGAAGCATGCCGCCTTGTAGCCCTTGTTCCTGAAGAGGGTTGCGGCAGAGATGTTTGTGTCGGAATAGCGGAGGATGGTGTGCGAATCCTTGCAGGATGGAACGATTCCGTCCGGGGTCTCCACATTGTAGATCCTAGGGTTCCTTTCCTGGTGGAAGCTGACCTTTCCCAGCCTCGATGCCATGTCGAGCTCGGCGTTCGCCATCGGCCAGACTTCTCCCTTCCTGGTTGCGTAGTTTGTTACCCACTTGTAGCCCAATGTGTTCTGAATGAATTCCTTCATCTTTGCCCTGGACGCCTCGTCAGGAGTGAATGGGTAGATCTGGCTCCAGGCATCCGTGCCTATGTAGGAACCTGAGATGAGGATGTCTCCGCCCTTGGAACAGAAGGCGGAGATGGCTTTCATCACCGGCTCCGTGAAGATGGTGTACTTGACGGGAGCATCCTTACTTCCGATCACTGTGCTTACCTGCTTCCCGCAGACCATGTCGACTGCAAAGTCGCCGGCGGCAACCGTCGGGACGGATGAGAATGCCTCGCTGCTGGCTGAATGGAATGCATAGCCGGCCGAGAGGATTGCCCTGCCATGGGCAAAAGTGTTGTCGAAGTTGTTTCCTGCGAAGACGAAGCCGGCCATGTCTGTGTAGGACCCGCCGAAACCTGGATTGTCATTGGCTGTCCATTTCATGTCCCTGCGGAACTGGTACTGCTCGCCGACGAATCCTATTTCCTGGCCGTAGGCAACACCGGCATCAAGCTTTGAATCGAAGCCTGCAATCTCCGGAGAATCCATCCATGACGGAGCTGCGACCCTTGAGAATGCATCTACAACAAGCACGCTCTTCTTCCTGCCTCTCTCCGGAACTCCGACGCTGAGAACATCTGAAGGGAAACTCTTTCCGCCCTCGTTGAAGGCAACGATCCTGTAGCTGTAGACGTGTCCAGGCTCGATCTGCCTGGTGGTCGACACTCGTCCGCCGGAATTGGTCACATCGTCCAGGATCACTCCATTGTCGAAGCCTCCATTGTCGATCCTGGTGTAGAGGATGTAGCCTGCAGGCGTTGCGGTGCTTTCCAGCTTGTCCTCGGTAGGTTTCCAGCTGAGGGTGACGGATGTCTTGCCATCCGCTGCGGGAGTATCGCTGAATGACGTCGCGAATGAGTTCACCGGAAGCGGCTGGACCACATATTCACATCCGTACCTGGCGCTCAGGTAGCGGAGCATCGCCTTGTACATTGCGCGGCTGGCAACGAACCTGAAGCTTGGGTCAAGGCCGTATTTCATGTCGGCGAAGTTCTGGTGCGAGAGGATCTCGATGAGGGTGCCCGGCACAGTCGATGTCCTGGATTCGCTGTAGGACTTGTCCCAGATGCCGCGCCTGCTCCAGAGTGGGTTGCAGGTGCTTCTGATGTCGTCGACGATCTGGCTCTGTACGTAGTCCGTGAGCGTCCTTGCCTGGAGCCTGCCTTCACCGTTCGGAAGCTTCTCGCTGTCCTCGCACTTGAGGGTGTAGATGGCCATGGTGCCCACTATGGAATCGTTCGGCGTGATTCCGGCATCGGAATGAAGGGCAAGCGAAAGGTCCACCGGGATCCCGAGGCCCTCCGCCTTCGGATTTGTCCTGGAACCTCCTGACATCCAGCCTACCCAGGCGCCCCTTGTGCCATAGTCCTTCGTGTAGTCTCCCTCATGGAGATGCATCAGGGTGGTGTCTGCCCCTGCCCACTGCATCCAGTAGATAGCACCTTCCGCAAAGGAAGGCATCCCCGAGATCTCATATTCAGAGGCATCCCTCTCGGCCGGGCCTCTGGCAATCTTGCCCATCCCGCCTCCGAATCTGACGGCATCGGCCGTGATGACAGCGTTGTCAGGGCATTCGCATCCCTCCGGCACCTGGGTGTCGAGGGTGACGCTTCCCGTCCTGTCGAACTCGAAGGTTCCAAGGTAGATCCATGTGCCGCCGCCAATCCTCTGGTTGACGGTGAATTCCGACTTGCCTCCCAGATGCCTGACGGTGTAGTGTGCGCACGGGCTGCTTTCCGGCAGGCTCTTGTAGGAGATGTACACGGCATACTCTCCACGCTCCGGGATGTCCGCCGTCCAGACAGCCTTCGCCTCCTCATCCCTGCATGAGACCTTTCTCGCGGTGCCCATGAGGAAAGGATTGTCATCCTTTGAATATGCTGCCTTCGCGTCTGCGAACCCTGTTCCGGCATCCTTCCACCTTCCGGTCTCTGAATATCCACCCTCGAGTCTCACCCCATCTCCGCGCCCTTTCTGGAATGCGATGTCATTGTCTGCGACCACCTCGTTCCTTTGCGGATCCCTCTCTCGCGGAGTCATGACATAGGCTCCTGCATTCTCGAGCATCGGAATCAGGAATGTCAGCACATAGGTCTGGGTGTACATGTCCTCGACGGTCTGGAAGATGGGACCTCTCTGCCAATCCCATCTCTCGATGCCCTCGTCATAGTAGCGCCCGTGGCTCTGCCAGAGAGCTATATTCCTGCCACTCAGTCCTTTCTGGAAATCCTGGCCGCCGATTGATGAGATGAACGTCACTTCACCGCGATGGTCCTTGGTCTTGAACCTGGCTGCGTCCGGAGTCCCGTCGCTGCCCGGAGTGGTGACGATGTAGTCATCAAGCGGTGTGCCGTTGACGGTCAGGTTTCCGATCTCGTAGTTCCTGTACTTCGCCGGAAGGTAGGACTTCAGCTTTTTCCTGAACCATTCGATGTCGCCTTTCCTCCAGGGATACTCCCCGAAGCTTTGCGAGAACCTGATGTGCAGCTTGTCGCCGGACACGGCAGTCTTCTTCACACTGAAGGTCCCCTTGACCGATGTCCTCTCCTGAAGCTTTACGGCCATCGAGTCGCATGCCTCCTTGAATTCCTTTGATGGGTTCTGGCCAGAAGCGGCCGCTATTGCAACAAGAAAGGCTGCCAGTGCAGCCGTTATCCTTTTGTTCATTGGTTGTCTTTTCAGTTTATTCTCCCTTGGCCCTGTCGCGCTTCATCTTCCAGATGTCCACCGTCAGGATGAGCAGTGAAGAGAGGCCGAGGGATAAGATGTCTGCGTAGAAATCCAGAGGATCCCCTGATCTGTAGGTCGTGAATGACTGTCCGATCTCCGTCGCCGCGGCGAGGGCACATCCGAGAGCGAAGGTGATCGCCGTCATCAGGACAGCATGCCACGGCTTCGTCGTGTGCCTGTCGAATGCCAGGAAGAAGAGGATCGGGAAAGGGAAGAACATCAGGAAGTGTACTATCTTGTCCGAAGGGATCCCGAAGTACGAGCTTTCCACTTGGGGAAGGTCGCTGAAGTGGCCGAAACAGCAGTAGGCCACCGCGGCGAGATACACCAGGAACAGGATGAGCGCTATGATGTTGCTTCTCTTCATTCTCTCTATCTCAGGATGAGTTCTCCGAAGAATTCAGGCCTGTGGAAGTCAGGCTTCGCCGTCTGGATCGGGTTCCAGCTCAGGAAGTGAGGGTGGGCCGTAAGGTCTCCGCACTTGTAGAAGTTGCCCCTGACGCTGACCGGGATGTTGTCCCTGTCTATTCCTATGAGCTCGAACGGGATCAGCATCACGACGGTCCATCCGAAGACTTTGTCGCTGATCTCCATCGGCTTGTGCTCGAGGGAAGAGTACCTGATGACCCTGGAGAGCAGGGCCGGGTCCTGGAGCTTGCTGTCGATCCTGCTCTTTCTCTTGGATGAGAGAAGGCTTCCGATGCAGGTAAGCTCGAAGTTGTAGTAGGTTCCGTCGTAAGGGTCGGTCACGAAGAACTCGCAGCAGCTGTCTTCCCAGCTGTTGCCGTTGTCTTCCATTGCCGTAGCCCTGAGATCGAGGCCCCTGACATGGTACATCACTGCCAGATGGGTCTTGCTCCTTGCGATTGATCCATTGCAGTCAGGAGTGTAGGGAGCATCCTTTGGCCAGTTGTTCTCACACACTGCAAACTTTGCGGCGCCCTTCTCCATGGTGAGGTCGAGCTCCTGCAGATTCATTGTTTCGAGTCCTTCGATGAAAGGAACCTTGATTCTCTTGACGGTCTTCATATTCTATGGTTAAAGTGCCTGCATGTCATTGAGTTTCCTGTAGTGGCCATTCAGGGCGAGCAGCTCCTCGTGCCTGCCTCTCTCCACTATCCTGCCTTCGTGCATCACGATGATCTCATCTGCATTGCGGATCGTCGAGAGCCTGTGGGCGATTGCGATCGTCGTCCTGGAGGACATCAGCCTGTCGAGAGCCTCCTGGACAATCTTCTCCGATTCTGTGTCAAGGGAGGCCGTGGCCTCGTCGAGGATGAGGATCGGAGGGTTCTTCAGGATTGCCCTTGCAATGCTGATCCTCTGCCTCTGGCCTCCCGAGAGCTTCACTCCGCGGTCTCCGATGTTGAAGCTGTAGCCTCCTTCCTTCTCCATGATGAAATCGTGGGCGTTGGCAATCCTTGCCGCTGCGATGACATCGTCCATCGACGCATTCTCCACACCGAATGCAATGTTGTTGAAGATTGTGTCGTTGAAGAGGATGGATTCCTGATTCACGTTTCCGATCAGGCTCCTGATGTCCTTGAGGCTTGCTTCCCTGAGGTCTGTCCCATCGATCGTGATCGAACCGGAATCAGGGTCGTAGAATCTTGGTATGAGGTCCACGAGGGTCGACTTTCCTGCGCCTGATGCACCCACGATCGCGACTGTCTTTCCCTTCGGGATCTCCAGGCTGACTCCGTCCAGGATCATCTTCTGTCCGTCAGGGTAGCGGAAATGAACATCGTTGAATGAGATCCTGTCATTGAATCCTCCGATAGGCTTAGGGTCCTTCGGCTCGACGATGTCGTTGACTGCATCCAGCACCTTGTTGATCCTTTCCATTGAAGCCATGCCCTTCGGGATGGCGTAGCTGGCCTTTGAGAAATCCTTGATAGGGTTTATGATGCTGTACAGGATCACCATGTAGTAGATGAACATCGGAGCATCCACGACTGTCTTGCCGCTCATGATGTGATGACCTCCGAAGAAGTGCACGATCGTGATCAGCAGGGTTCCCATGAACTCGCTGACAGGGTGGGCGAGAGCCTGGCGGAGGGACACCCTCTCGGTCTTGTCCTTCATGGCTCCGGTGACCTTGTCGAACCTCTCCGACATCTTTCCCTCTGCGATGAAGGCTTTGATGACCCTCAGGCCGCCAAGAGTCTCCTCGACCTGTGACATGACGTCGCTCCAGAGGTTCTGGACGTCCAGTGACTTCTTCTTGAGGTTCTTTCCGATTACACCCATAACCCAGATCATCACCGGTGCAAAGACGATCGTGAAGGTGGTCATCTCCCAGCTGATGACGATCAGCGCGGCGAAGTAGATGACGATCAGGATAGGGTTCTTGATCAGCATCTCGATCGAACCGGCGACGGAATTCTCGACTTCCTGGACGTCACCGCTCATCCTGGCGATGACGTCACCCTTCTTTTCCTCGGAGAAGAACCCGATCGGAAGGGAGAGGATCTTGTCGTAGATCTCCATCCTGATGTTCTTTACGACGCCTGCCCTGATCGGGACCATCACACCTGCGGAACCGAAGTAGCATGCAGTCTTGAGAGCAGTGGTGATCACAAGGAATATGCAGAGTGCGAGAAGCACATTCGGTTCGCCATAGGTGGCGATGGCGCTCTCGAGCCCGTGGTAGATGTTCTGCATCGCAGCGTCTCCCATGTCCTTGAAAGGCATGTTCCAGACGTCTGCCCATGGCGTGAATGTGTATGTCTTGTCCGTCATGCGGAAGAGAATCCTCAGCATCGGGACGATCATGGCGAAAGAGAAGATGTTGAACACCGCAGAGAGGATGTTCAGCACCACCGATCCGACGAGATATTTCCTGAATGGAGCGATGTATCGCTTCATCATCTTCCAGAATCCTTTCATGGCTAGAGAATCTTTGTGAGCCAGTGGAAGATGAGGATCACTCTCTTCCTGAACACTTCATAGTTGAGACTTTCCCAGTCATCCTCCGGCTTGTTGGTGGTCTCCCTGGTGATGCCGGATGTCATCAGCGTGCAAGGCATCCCGTTCTGGGTGAAGACTCTCTGGTCTCCAACCTTGTAGCGGAACATGTCGGTGCCCCACTTGCTGCCGTAGTAGTCGAATCCGAGGTCGAGCGACAGGTCGTCCCTGCTGTTGACGCTTGTCAGGTCGTAGCGGTCTCCTGCAGCACCGAGCATGATCAGGTAATCCTTCCTGCCCTTGTGGATCGGCTCGAGTGTCGCTCCCAGGATGTCCAGCACGACGGTGTTCTTGATCTGCCTGGCCTCGATCGGCTTCTGGTTGATCGGGTCGATGAAACCTCCTTCGTTGAGCTTTGCGACAAAGGCTTCAGCGCCGGCTGCATTCTTTTCCTTTCCATCGGTGGCAAGGAAGATGATGTTGCTTCCGTAGACCCTGCCGAGTTCCTTCATGTACTTTAGCTTGTCCATGATGTTGGTCATTTCAACGACTCCGGAAGCATTGCTGTCGGCTCCCGGAAGTATCTTCCCGCCAAGGACTCCGTAGCTGTCGTAGTGGGCGCAGACAATGACGTAGGTCTCGTTCCTGGCACTTCTGGTCCCGGGCATGAATCCCATGATGTTGTGGCCTGTGAGGTCGCCCACCTGGAACGACTGGACATACTTGCCTGAGATCGGCATGAGTCCCGCGTTCTTGAACGACCTGCCGATCCAGAATGCGGCTTCAGTCGCACCCTTGCTGCCAAGGGCTCTTCCTCCGAAGGTCGTGTCCGTGAGATATTCTATCGTTTCCTGCAGTCGTTCGACTGTGACCAGTTTCTCTGCATTCCTGCCCGATGGAACCATCTTTACGTCCTTCGTCTGGGCAGAGGAGACGAAAGATGCTGTCAATATTATGACAATGGTCGAAAAAATGTTTGAAATCGTCTTCAAGGCACGATTAATGTTTTTATCTTTGTAAACGACAAATTTAGGCATTTTGCGCCTAAACATGAAATTTATATGAAGAGGCTTGCTCTTTCCCTTGCGATGATTTTCCTTTCCCTCATGCTGTGCAATGCGCAGTATGACAAGGATGTCTTTTCATTCAGGGGAAGGCTCGCACTTTCGGAGAACCGCTACGCCGACGCAATCTCCCAGTTCAACATCCTTGCCAGGCTGGACTCGACGGACTGCTGGACTTTCTTCTACAGGGGAATAGCCAAGTACAACCTTGGCGACCTCCGCGGTGCACAGTCTGACTTCGACAATTCAGTCAGGCTCAATCCTGTCTTCACCAATGGTTATCACTACAGGGCCATCACCCTGAGCCGTTCGGGAAAGTATGACGAGGCCCTGGAGAACCTTGAGACTGCAATCAGCCTGCGTCCCGGCCTCGATGGCCTGTACTACAGCCGTGGGGTTACCTATTTCCTGTCCCAGCAGTTCGACAAGGCTGTGGTGGATTTCGACCGTTACATCACAAAGGAACCAAAGGACCCTTCCGCCTACCTCAACAGAGGCGCATCCTATCTTTTCCTTAATGATACCACCAAGGCTCTGGAGGACTACAACAGGGCCATCAAGCTGGACCGCTTCGATCCGGAAGGCTTTGTCAGGAGGGGAAGGCTCTACGCCGAGATGAAGGACTATCCTTCTGCTATCGCTGACATGGACAAGGCCATAACTCTCGACACGACAAATACATTCGCCTACTTCAACAGGGCGATCATGTTCTACGAGAGCAATGACTACAATTCCGCGATGCGGGATCTCGACAGGGTCCTCGTGGATGAGCCGGGCAATGCCCTGACTCTCTACAACAGGAGCCTCATACATGCCCAGGTGGGCAATTTCGAGGAGGCTCTTGCCGACATGGACCATGTGATCAACATCAATCCGGACAATGTGCTTGCCTACTTCAACAGAGCTTCGTTCTTCTGCGAGATGGGCAGGTGGCTGGATGCTCTGGATGACTACGACAAGGCAATCGAGCTTTACCCGGATTTTGCGAAGGCTTACCTGAACAGATCCTATGTCAAGAACATGCTCGGCCGGAACAAGTCCTCCAAGCAGGACTATGACATCGCCCAGAAGAAAGTCAAGGAGTACCGTGACAAGAATGCCACTGACGAGGGCTCCTTTGCCGACACGACGAAGAAATACAGCTCCCTGCTTGCCCTGGACGCTGATTTTGCCAAGAAGGGATTCGAGAACGAGCTCCTTCAGAACCGTGACATCAACATCCGCCTGAAGCCTCTTTTCAAGTTCGCGCTCTCCAGCAGCCGCGACAACATGAACTATGCCCTCAGGCACAGGTACGAGAATCCTCTGATCGACATGTTCATCTCGGATTCTCCTGTCAGCATGGCGGTTACCAACGCCGATTCGCTCAAGGCTCCGGTCTTCGAGAAAGGCATAGAGGCGTCCATCTACGGAGACTCATTCCTCTCCGCCGGTGCCTCGAACTCAATTACCGATGCGGACAGGATGTTCATCAGAGGATTGTACAGTGTCCAGTCAAAGCAGTATGCTGCTGCTCTGAACCAGTTCGACCAGGCCGTGGATGCCTCGTCGTCCGGGGAATATGCAGAGTACTACAAAGCCTTCTACCGCCTCAACAGGGGCGTTCTCAGGGCAGAGATGATCGACTTCATCTCGTCCATCGAGAACAATGTCCAGACCTTGACCATGGATGACAAGGGCAACACGAGGGCCAGGGTCCGTGACCAGGTGAGCAGGACTTATGACTATTCGGAAGCCATCGAGGACATGGTCGAGGCAGACAAGCTGCTGCCCGGCATCCCATATGTGCAGTTCAACCTCGGCAACCTCTATTGCCTTTCCGCAAGGTTCGTGGAGTCTGTCGAAAGCTACACCAAGGCCATTGCACTCTATCCATACCTTGGTGATGCCTTCTACAACCGTGGCCTTGTGCTGATCTACCTGAAGGATAAGGAAAAGGGCTGCATCGATCTTTCACGTGCAGGTGAGCTGGGTGTCGCAGATGCGTACAGCGTCATCTCCAAATACTGTGAGGAGGACAAGCGATGAGCCTTGAGTTTGTCAGTTTCTCAAGCGGCAGCAATGGCAACTGCTATCTTCTCACGGACGGGATGCATGGCCTGCTGATCGATGCCGGAGTCAGTCTCAGGCGCCTTAAGAAGGAACTCTTCATGCTCGGCTACGGGCTCGACTGCTTTCAGGCAATCCTGGTCACCCATGACCATCTGGACCACATCAGGCACCTCGGCTCCTTCTGCAAGCATCTCAAGAAGCCTGTCTACACGACAGAGACT
>JAGHSC010000183.1 GCA_018066065.1 Candidatus Cryptobacteroides faecihippi | reverse complement strand
CTCGTGGTCCCTTGCCTCGAAGTCGGAAACATCGCCTACAAGCTCGTACAGCGCCTCGGCAGGGCTGACGCCATCGGACCTAACCTTCAGGGTATCGCCCGTCCTGTCAACGACCTCAGCCGCGGCTGCTCAGTCGACGACATCTACAAGATGGTTGCAATCACCGCTTGCCAGGCAATGGACGCAAAGTAAGCAATCGACACGACTTATTATTCGCGAAGAGAGGCTGGCCGCGATACACGGCCAGCCTCTCTTATCTTCCTCGTACCAAAGCAGGAATCTACTGCGCCTCAATCTTGGCGTTGACGGAGGCGATGTGGTCCTTGGCCGGAGCATAGCCGGCATCGTAGGACTGGCGGTAGTAGGTCAGGGCCTTGCGGTAGATGGTCTGAGCCATGGCTCCAACCTTCTCCTTGTTCTTCTTCCAGCTGACCTGAGGAGCATTGTCGGCAATCTCTTCGAGAGCGATTCCGGCATCACAAAGCATCTTCGCCTGCTCGGCCACAGTCCTCTCAAGATCCTTCTTCTGCTGAAGGATGGTGTTGTTCTGAGTGGTGATCGTGTCCTTCTGAGCCTTGATCGTGTCGCCCATCCCCTTGATCTGATCCTTGAGGGTTGCGATCTGAAGTTCCTGTTCCTCAATGGCTTTATTGAAGCCTTCAATCATGTCCTTGAACTCCTTGTTCTTGCCGGACATCACCGAATTGGACTTCTCCAGGGCAGCGATGCGAGCCTTGATGCCCTCGATGCTGGTGTGATCCTGTCGGCCTGAGTCATCCTGGCAGAGCCGGACTCGACACCGAGCCTGAGGCTGGCAGTCTTGCCGGAGATAGCGGCGAGTTCGTTGAGTATCGCACTCAGCTCTTCGTTCTGCTCGATGTATTGTTCCCTGAGAGCCTGCTGGTCAGCCTTGCTGGCTGCAAGTTCATTCCTGAGGTCATTGACCTCCTCCTCGCTTGTGCCCACAGGAGCATTGACGCAGCCCGCAAGAGCCACGAAACCTGCAAGGATGAATATTCCTACTTTACCAATGTGCATGTTGTTTCTCCTTTTCTGAAAACTATCGTGGTCCTGTCCACGCTCTTCTTGTAAGTCATGATGCCGACACCCATCTCCTCGTTGGAGACAGTGCCGTCGTCCTCGATCTCGAGAGGAAGCAGACGGGGCTCATATTCACTAAGGATGTGGAGGACAATCGATCCGAGCGCATCGGAATCGATGTAGCCTGCAAGAGTGGATGAACCCTCCGTAGACTCGATCCTGACAGTGTAGCTGCCAAGGATGTTGCTCGAGGTGATCGTCACGGTCTCTTCGGACAGAGCTTCCCTGGCCTTCTCTTCCATGGCGCGCCTTGCGCTGATCTGGCGGTAGGCAAAAAGGCCTCCGGCAGCAAGCAGAAGCACCAAGGCAGCAACCAGGAAAAACACTCCGTAGCCTTTGGACTTGGCGGGTTCTTCCTTGATGTAGTTCCCTTCGTTCATTTCAGTACAAAATAATCCGGATGCAAAAATAATAAATTAATGGAATAACAATCACTTTTGATTAAAGGTTTTAGAATTGGAGGAACAGAATTCTTTTCCTAAGTTTGCAATCAAAGGACAATCAGAAACAGTCTCCACGATGCGCACAAGACCGGCAGACAGCCTTCTGAAGGCATTTGCAGCCATCATCATCACGATGACGGCACACTGCATCGATGCCGGAGCGCAGACCCTCACGGCAATGCGGGATTCCGTCAAGGGGAGCTACAATTTCTGGCTCTACCAGCCAGGTCCTCTGGAGAAGGTCACGACCGTCGACGACGACGGAAGGATGCCCCTGATCGTCTTCCTCCACGGAAAGAGCCTCAGTGGTACGGACCTGAGCAAGGTCAGGAAGTACGGTCCGCTTCACGCCCTCGCCATGGGCAGGAAGATCGATGCCATGGTCCTGGCTCCCCAGACGTCCAACGGTTGGACACCTTCGAAAGTCAACATGCTGGTGGACTGGGTGATAGACCGATACCCGGTGGATCCAAAGAGGATCTACGTGATCGGGATGAGCATGGGCGGCTACGGCACGGTCGACTACGTCGGAACCTACCCGGACAGGATTGCCGCGGCGATGGCCATCTGCGGAGGAGGAAGCCTTAGGAGCTACGAGGGGCTGAGAAAGGTCCCGCTCTGGATCCTTCACGGAACAGCAGACAGGGCTGTCCCGATCGAGGAATCGCGCAAGGTGATCGCAGGAATGAAGCTAGATTCCGTCCCAGAGGAAGAGAACATGCTGATCTTTACCGAGTTGCCGGGAATGGACCACTCCCGTCCAGGAAGGATCCTCTACATGGTGGACACCTACGAATGGCTGTTCATGCACCGGCTGGACGACAATCCAAGAAGCGTCTGCAGAGGCTTCACGATCGACCCTGCAGCGATGGAGAAGGCCTACACCGGTCTCAGAAGCGACCTACGTCCTTTCAAGGTCATCGACAGGCCGAACAGATAGCCCTAGCGCTTCACGCCGCGGACGGCATCGGCCTCAAGAGGGTTGTCTGGCCAGGAGTGCTTTGGATAGCGTCGCTTGAGTTCCTTCCGCACCTCGAAATAGGTTCCGTTCCAGAAGCTGCGGAGATCGGATGTAAGCTGCACAGGCTTGAAGCCCGGAGAAAGCAGTTCCATCAGCACAGGGCGGCGTCCCCCATCCACGCAAGGCGTGTCAGTCAAGCCGAAGCATTCCTGAAGGCGCACGCGAAGCACTGGAGCATCCGCACCGAGACGGTAGTCCACACGGATGCGGCTTCCCGTCGGCACTTGAATATGCGAGGGCGCGAGGCGTTCCACTTCATTCTGCTGTCCATAGGAAAGAAGTCCCCAAAGCATCTGAACGAGGTCGAGCTTCTTGAGCTCGGCGCGCGTCGAGGCTTTCCCGATGTAAAGAGGAAGCCACTCATGCACACGTGCCAGGACTGCATCGGAGGAAAGGTCCGGCAGCTCAAGCTCCGGATGCCATGACGCCACGGCTGCAACCCTGCGCTGAAGGTTTCCGACCTCATCCGAGAAATCCAGGATTGAAGCCCCATCCTTCCTGCAAGCATCGCAGATCGCATCGACGATCCTTTCGCGCATGCCCTCACCCACAGGCTTCGCCTCGAGGACAAGCCTGCCCAGGCGAAGTTCCGTCTGAGCCACTGCAGCCCCCTTCTTCTGATCCCATGACACATTAACATATTCAGAGGCAAGCCGTCGGACATCCTTCGGATCCAGAGGTGAAGCAAGGAAGGCCCTCCCATCCTTGCCCTGGCGCACATTCAGGCTGGCCACGGCAATCCACGGGCTGGAAGAGACAGGATCCGAGTGGTCAAGCGAGACGGTCTCCCCCGTCGCAAGCATGTAGCGCCCGCACGATTCCGGCATTTCCCGGGCCACGCGCTCAGGGTAGGCAGCAGCGAGCAGGGCACCTGCAGAATAAGGGTCCGGATCGGAAAGGTCTTCGCAGGCCTTGACAATGTCGCGGTACTGCCTGGCTATCCTGGAAATCCTTCCCCACACCTTGGCAGAACCTTCCCCTCGCCCTGAACGTCTGAGCCCGGAGACTCGCAGGC
>JAGHSC010000124.1 GCA_018066065.1 Candidatus Cryptobacteroides faecihippi | reverse complement strand
ACCGCATCCTTCCTGTTGCATGCTCTGGAATCCTGTGTCTGGCAGCTCTTTCCGGCTTCCTGTTCATTGATGGAGGCTACCTGCTGAACATCGTGTTTGTCTCAATCTTCAGCCTTTCCATCGGAGTGGTCTACTGCATCGTTGCTGGCTTGATGGCGCTGGACATCGTGCCAAGGCGTGCCACCGGAGCGGCTCTGGGCATGGTAGGCCTGATGAGCTACGCATGCGCAGGCATCCAGAACCTGGTCAGCGGCTTCATGATTGAGAACCGCGTGACCCTCTCTGCCTCAGGCGAGCCTGTCTATGACTTCGGCCCTGTCAGCATCTTCTGGGCCATTTCCTGCCTGCTGGCATTCCTGATACCTGTGCTTGCCTGGAGGCATCTCATGCCCCACACCGACTGAATTCCAACAAATCAATGAATATGAAAACTGCTAAGACTTTACTTCTTGCCGCAGCCTTCATCCTTGCGGCAGCATGCTCTGAAAAAGAGACCAAGACAGTCCTTTTCAATGGCGTTGACTTCGATGGCCTTGTCGTCGTGACAGACCAGAATGACACCACCGGCGCCGAGGTCTTCACCGTCGAGGACGGACTCCTCTGCATTTCCGGCAATCCATTCGGCTACATCAGGACCGAAAAGGCTTACGCCGACTATGACGCTCACCTCGAGTTCCGCTGGGTAGGCGAGGAGGGAACCAACAGCGGCTTCTTCCAGAGACTCCAGGAAGGTGACGGTGTCTGGCCAGTGGGTGTCGAGTGCCAGATGTGCGCCGGAAAGCTTGGCGACTTCGTCGGCTTGAGCGGTGCCTTCATAGAAGGATCCCAGGCCAAGGGAATATTCTCGTTCAAGGAGCGTACCTCCGGCGTCGATTCAGAGAAGCCGGTGGGCGAGTGGAATGAGCTTGATGTCGAGGTGAGAGGCACCCACATCAAGTACACCGTCAACGGAGTTCTCCAGAACGAGTGCGAGACCGATCTTACATCCGGCTACGTGGCCGTCCAGTCGGAGGGTGGCCCTCTCCAGGTGCGCAACATCTATCTCATCGAGAAATAATCTCCTTGGTGGATAATGAAGAACGGCAGCTGTCATCTGGACAGCTGCCGTTCTCATCTTATACCTTGCGGGAGTCCTACTGCTCGTCTGGACCCTGGTCGTCCGGACCCTGTGCAGGACCCTGAGGACCCTGTGGACCAGCCTGAGGGCCACCCTGTGCGCCGCTCATGCTCTGGTACATCTCGCCCATGATCTTGTTGATCTCCTCGCTGTACTTGTCGATGTCTGCGATGTTCTGGTTCTTGACAGCCTCCTTGAGGGAAGCGAGAGGAGCCTCGATTGCGCTCTTCTTGTCAGCAGGAATCTTGTCTCCGTTCTCCTTGAGGAACTTCTCGACCTGGAATGCAAGACCATCACCGTTGTTGATCTTGTCGATCCTTTCCTTAGCCTCCTTGTCGGCTGCCTCGTTGGCCTTTGCCTCGTCGCGCATCCTCTGGATCTCGTCATCGGAGAGTCCTGAAGAAGCCTCGATGCGGATGTTCTGCTCCTTGCCGGTGGCCTTGTCCTTCGCGGAAACGTTGAGGATACCGTTGGCATCGATGTCGAAGGTTACCTCGATCTGAGGTATTCCCCTAGGTGCAGGAGCGATGCCGTCGAGATGGAACAGACCGATCTCCTTGTTGTCCTTTGCCATAGGGAGCTCGCCCTGGAGGACGTGGATCTCTACTGAAGGCTGGTTGTCAGCTGCAGTCGAGAAGACCTGGCTCTTGTGGGTAGGGATGGTGGTGTTGGACTCGATGAGCTTTGTCATGACACCGCCGAGGGTTTCGATACCGAGTGAAAGTGGGGTGACATCGAGAAGGAGGACATCCTTGACGTCTCCTGCGAGCACGCCGCCCTGGATTGAAGCGCCGATTGCGACGACCTCGTCAGGGTTGACACTTCTGTTAGGCTCCTTGCCGAAGAATTCCTTGACAATCTGCTGAACCTTAGGGATTCGGGTGGATCCGCCGACGAGGAGAACCTCATCGATGTCTGAAGTCTGGAGACCTGCGTCCCTGAGTGCCTGGCGGCATGGCTCGATAGACCTCTGGAAGAGGTTGTCGCAGATCTGCTCGAACTTGGCCCTTGTGAGGGTCTTTACAAGATGCTTAGGAATGCCGTCGACAGGCATGATGTAAGGAAGGTTGATCTCGGCTGAGTTCTGGTTTGAGAGCTCGATCTTTGCCTTCTCGGCAGCTTCCTTCAGTCTCTGGAGGGCCATAGGGTCCTTCCTGAGGTCGATTCCGTTGTTGTCGGCTGCAAACTCTGCTGCGAGCCAGTCGATGATTGCCTGGTCGAAGTCGTCACCTCCGAGGTGGGTGTCACCGTTGGTTGACTTGACTTCGAAGACACCGCCACCGAGTTCGAGGATGGAGATATCGAATGTACCGCCACCGAGGTCGTAGACAGCGACCTTCATGTCCTTGTTCTTCTTGTCGAGACCGTAGGCGAGGGCTGCTGCGGTAGGCTCGTTGATGATTCGCTTGACATCGAGTCCGGCGATCTTTCCGGCTTCCTTGGTTGCCTGGCGCTGTGAGTCTGAGAAGTAGGCAGGGACGGTGATGACAGCCTCGGTCACATCCTGGCGGAGGTAGTCCTCGGCGGTCTTCTTCATCTTCTGGAGGATCATTGCAGAGATCTCCTGAGGTGAGTAGAGCTTGCCGTTGATGTCGACGCGTGGTGTGTTGTTGTCACCCCTTGACACCTTGTAAGGGACTCTTGATACTTCCTTGGTGACCTGGTCGTAGGTCTCTCCCATGAATCTCTTGATTGAGAACACGGTGTTCTGAGGGTTGGTGATTGCCTGACGCTTTGCAGGAGCACCGATCTTCCTTTCGCCGCCATCAGTGAATGCCACTACTGAAGGAGTGGTCCTTTCACCCTGGTCGTTGATGATGACGGTAGGCTGGTTGCCTTCCATGACTGAAACGCACGAATTCGTGGTTCCGAGGTCGATTCCGATGATCTTTCCCATATTGAATGACTTTTTAAGTTTTTTTCTTTTGGACGTCATCTCCAGTATCCAATGTTGTGCCATTCCTCCCGGTATGTCAATTTGTCATAGTTGTGTCATGACCGCAGGCTCCGTCTTCGAGGTGTGGCAGCTAATTGCTTGGATATTAATTGATAAAGCTTAGCGTGGTTGGTGATGATGAACCAACCACGGGATGGGGAAGATGCTGAGCGATAGTGGTTTAGGTGCCACGTATAACAAAGCAGCTTCCGGACCCCGGAAGCCTGCTTTGTGGATATTCGGTGGAACGGCTATTCGCCGGCTTCCTTGAGACGCTCTGCGTTCTCGGCGATCTGAAGCTGGTTGATGCACTCCTGGATGTCACCATCCATGAAGACAGGAAGGTTGTACATCGACCAGTTGATGCGATGGTCGGTGACACGTCCCTGAGGGTAGTTGTAGGTACGGATCTTCGCAGAGCGGTCACCGGTGGAAACCATGGTCTTGCGCTTTGCTCCGATCTCGTCAAGATACTTCTGGTGCTCAAGATTGTACAGACGGGTACGAAGCTCCTCGAAAGCCCTGTCCTTGTTCTTGAGCTGCGAGCGCTCCTCCTGGCACTGAACGACCAGAACTGATGGAAGGTGGGTGAGTCGTACGGCGGAGTAGGTGGTGTTGACACCCTGTCCGCCAGGACCTGATGCACAGAAGAGGTCAAGCCTGATGTCGTCCCACTTGAGCTCGACATCGAACTCTCCAGCTTCAGGGAAGACTGCAACCGATGCGGCTGAAGTCTGGATCCTGCCCTGGGTCTCGATCTGAGGGACACGCTGTACGCGGTGTACACCGGAGTCATACTTCATGATGCCGTACACACCCCCGTCGTTTGAGGAAAGCTTGAACACGATGAGCTTGTAGCCACCGGAAGTTCCCGGCGCCTGATCGTTGATCTCGATCTTCCAGCCTCTCTTCTCGGCATACTTCGAGTACATCCTGAAGAGGTCTCCTGCAAAGATGGCAGCCTCGTCTCCACCTGCGCCGCCACGGATCTCGACGATGGCGTTCTTGCTGTCGTCAGGATCTGCAGGGATGAGCAGGATCTTGATCTCCTCCTCCATCTGAGGAAGCTTAGGCTCGATCTCGGCGATCTCGGCCTTGGCCATCTCCCTGAGATCCTCATCCTTCTCATTCATCAGGATGTCCTTTGCGTCGGCAAGCTCGTCCACGAGCTTCTTGTACTCGAGGCCGGCCTTGATGATCGGCTGAAGCTCCTTGTAATCCTTGTTGAGCTGGACGTATCTCTTCATGTCAGCTATGACCTCAGGATCGGTGAGCTGGGTCTGAAGCTGCTCGTATTTGTCCTGAAGGGCCAGGACCTTGTCAACTAATGAGTTCTCTGCCATGTAGTATGGTAATTGTCTTATTTGATGGATTTAAGGTAGCAGCGCCTGCGCAT
>JAGHSC010000204.1 GCA_018066065.1 Candidatus Cryptobacteroides faecihippi | reverse complement strand
GGTCTACCAGCCTTCCCAGGTCACATCATCGGTCGAAAACATCGAGAGACACCTTGAGTACCTTGGCTACTATGGCTCGAAGGTGGATGGCTTTGCGGGGGTCGACGGCAAGAATGTAGAGGTGACCTATGACGTCACCCTCGGAAAGCGCTACAGGATCGACGGGATTGAATTCGACGTGCCTGAAGGATCTTTCAGGGAGGACTTCATGGCCGACAGCAGCAACATCTCCGTGAAGAAAGGGGACTGGCTGTCCGAAAGTGCCCTTGAGGCAGAAAGCGAGCGCTCTGCAGCATATTTCCGCCAGAACGGCTATTTCGGATTCACCAAGAACTATTTCTTCTTCGAGGCAGACACTCTCCACAAGGGAGATTCATCCTTCCTGAAGATGAGTGTAAGGGAGTACACCAGGAACCAGACTCCGGAGAGCGCAAGGCCGCTGAAGAAGTCCAACTTCGGCGACGTCAACATTTCCTACGACAGCAGCCTGAAGTTCAGGGAAAGCATCCTCAAGGACCTCTGCACGATCGAGCCGGGGAGTCCGTACAACGAGAACGACGTCAACAGGACCTATTCCAGACTGTCCTCGCTGCGTCTCTTCAACGGTGTCAACATCGAGCTGACCCCGAATGATTCCAGCATCGTCGACTGTGACATCAGGCTCTCGGAATCCAAGACCCAGGGATTCAAGGTCGACATGGAAGGTTCGACCAATTCCAACGGCCTGATCGGAGTTTCCCCGCAGTTCAGCTATTTCCACAAGAACATCTTCCACGGCGGTGAGTGGCTGAATCTCAGCTTCCTGGGCAATTTCCAGTTCAAGATGAACGACAGCAATGTCAAGTCCAACGAGTTCGGTGTGTCATCAAGCCTGAGCCTGCCGGAATTCTTCGGTCTTCCGATGTCGAGGTTCAGGAACAGGGAGATGCCGCGCACCGAGATCAACGCATCCTACAACTACCAGAACCGCCCTGAGTACACCAGGAACATCATCTCGCTCAGCTATGGCTACACAGCCTCGCTGAAGAACGGACACTTCCTTTACCAGATATTCCCTGTCCAGGCCAAGTTCGTGAAGCTCACATCCCTCGATGAGGCATTCTTCGACAAGCTCAAGAGCAACCCTCTGATCATGTACGCCTACCAGAGCCATTTCGACCAGGGAAGCGGCATCATGGGCTACTACACGACAGCGAAGGAGATGAACCCCAAGACCTCCTACAGGTACATCAGGATGCAGCTGGACGCTTCCGGAAACTTCCTGAGCCTGTTCAACAGGTGGATGGAATATGACATCATCGGGCAGAAGGCAATCTGGGCGACCCCTTACTCACAGTACGCAAGGGCAGAACTCACGCTCGGAAACACGATCAAGCTGGGGGAGACACCCAACCATGCCCTGGCGATGAGATTGCTCGGCGGCTTCGGCTATGCCTACGGCAATTCCAGCAGGCTTCCTTTCGACAAGCAGTTCTACAGCGGTGGCGCCAACAGCATGCGAGGATGGCAGGCGAGGGCTCTTGGACCTGGAAACTCCAAGATGGACGATTATTTCGTGATCCCGAGCCAGACCGGCGACATGAAGCTCGAGGCAAACCTGGAATACAGGTTCCCGATGTTCTGGAAGCTCTGCGGTGCACTGTTCACCGATGTCGGAAACATCTGGGGGCTGAACAAGCCAAACTACGAGATGGAGCCGGAAGAGAAGCTTAAGTTCTTCTCATTCAGCACCCTTGGCAAGACAATAGCTGCGAACTGGGGATTCGGTATCAGGGTTGACCTGAATTTCCTCGTACTTCGAATCGACACTGGCGTCAAGCTCTATGACCCGTCCCTCGACGGCAGCCGCTGGATCGGTCCGCGCGACTGGCGGAAACAAGATTCATTCGCCCTGCACTTTGGTGTAGGTTACCCATTCTAAGCCATTGTGGCTCTGATTATTTACCCTTTGGATAATACTTCGGCCAACAAGCCTGGAGATAGGCCTTCAGCTTGTCTTCCTGAGGATTTGGAGCAGGCTCGTAGAAGACTGTCCCTTCCATCCCCGAAGGAAGGAATTCGAGGTCTGCGAAGTGCCCAGGATAGTCGTGGGCGTACTTGTAGCCATCTGAATATCCAAGCTCTTCCATCAGCTTCGTAGGTGCATTCCTGAGGTAGAGCGGAACCGCCTTGACAGGATCTTTCTTTACAGCCTCAAGTGCCTTTCCTATAGCGAGATAAGAGGCGTTACTTTTAGGAGAGCTTGCGAGATAGACAGTCACCTCGGCAAGAGGGATCCTTGCCTCTGGCATGCCGATCTGGTGGACCACCTGGAAGCAGGCATTGGCCAGCAGCAGGGCATTGGGGTTGGCAAGGCCGACGTCTTCGGATGCGGAGAGGCAGAGTCGCCTTGCGATGAAGAGGGGATCCTCTCCACCATTGAGCATGCGGGCCAGATAATAGACAGCAGCATTCGGATCAGAGCCTCTGATCGACTTTATGAATGCTGAGATGATGTCATAATGCATCTCACCGTCCTTGTCATAGATGGCTATATTCTCCTGGATACATTCGGTAACTGCCTTGTTATCAATGACAATAGGTCCTCCAGCTGCAGAAAGTGCGTCGACCACGATCTCAAGTACATTGAGGAGCTTGCGGCCGTCTCCACCGCTGTAGCGGAACAGGGCATCCTTTTCCTTGACTTCAATGTTCTTTTCCTTCAGGAGTGAATCCTGCTCCAGGGCCCTGGTGAGAAGCACGTCAAGATCATTGATTTCCAATGACTTGAGCACAAAGACCTGGCATCTGGACAGAAGGGGAGTATTGACTTCGAACGATGGGTTCTCGGTCGTTGCGCCGATGAGAACGATCGTGCCGTTCTCGACAGCTCCGAGAAGTGCGTCCTGCTGTGCCTTGTTGAATCTGTGGATCTCGTCGATGAAGAGGATCGGTGCGGCTCCGCGTGAGAAGATGGAATTGCCACGGGCTTTTTCGATGACGTCACGGACTTCCTTGACTCCGGCGCTGACTGCGGACAGGGTGTAGAATTCGCGGGAGAGAGATTCAGCGATGATTCCCGCGAGTGTGGTCTTTCCGACGCCCGGAGGGCCCCAGAGAATGAAGGATGAGAGGTTGCCGCTCTCGATCATGTTTCTGAGGATGCATCCTTCGCCGACAAGGTGTCTCTGACCCACATATTCTGCGAGTCCGTGAGGCCTCATTCGCTCCGGAAGTGGTGGGAGCATCGATGAAGAGGTGGTTTTTGAGGCGTCCGCAAACATTTTAACCTAAGTATTTAGTTTCCAACAAGAGCAACAATGTTGTTATAGTACATAACATTATTGTTAACCCCATTTTTACCGCATTTTCAGCCATTTTCGCTCCACAAATTTAAGAAAATTTTCGGTCGCAGCAGCAATCAATTTTCCCTGCAGTCAACCCGGACGGAGCGGTGTATGCTGCGCCCGACTACGGAGCTCGTGCCTACTCACTGCGGCCACTGCGGTGGCTCGCTAACTCGGCACCTCCGGTGCCTCAGACACACGCTCGCTGATCACCGCATTGGCTCTTGTTCGCTACGGCGTCGCTCCTATGCGGGCTACGCACACACCGCTCCGTCCGCCCCTCCGATGATGAGCCGTCTTTCCGTCCGTCG
>JAGHSC010000147.1 GCA_018066065.1 Candidatus Cryptobacteroides faecihippi | reverse complement strand
GGACGGGCGATACCCTGAAGGATAGGTCCGATGGCGTCAGCCCTGCCGAGGCGCTGTACGAGCTTGTAGGCGATGTTTCCGACTTCGAGGCAAGGGACCACGAGAACGTTGGCCTCGCCGGCAATCTCTGAGCCTGGAGCCTTCTTCTTTCCTACTGAAGGGATGAGGGCAGCGTCTGCCTGGAGCTCTCCGTCAATCTTGAGGTCAGGTGCGAGTTCCTTTGCGAGCCTGGTTGCTTCGATGACCTTGTCGACAACCTCATGCTTTGCGGATCCCTTGGTCGAGAATGAAAGCATTGCGACCTTAGGGTCTGCGAATCCGGCAACGCTCTTTGCTGTCAGTGCAGTGCAGACAGCGATTTGTGCGAGCTGTGAAGCGTCTGGCATAGGAGTGACTGCGACATCGCCCATGACGAGTACGCCTTCCTCACCGTATTCCGGGGTCTGGGTGATCATGAGCATGGCGCCGCTGACGCAGGTGATGCCTGGAGCGCACTTGATGATCTGGAGGGCAGGACGGAGAGACTCGCCGGTGGTTGAGAGCGCACCGCTTATCTGACCGTCAGCATCGCCACTCTTGATGATGAGACAACCGAAGTAGAGAGGATCCTTCACGAGTTCGTGAGCATTCTCGATGGTCATGCCCTTCTTCTGGCGGAGCTCGAAGAGAAGCTGTGCGTACTCCTCGGTCTTCTCACTGGTCTCAGGGTCGATGATCGTGGCCTTCTCGATGTTCTTGAGGCCGAGCTTTGCAGCAAGTGCGAGGATCTCGTCACGGTTGCCGATCAGGATGATGTCGGCGATGTCGTCTGCAAGAGCCTTGTCAGCTGCTGTGATTGTGCGCTCCTCGAGAGACTCAGGGAGCACGATGCGCTGCTTGTTTGATTTTGCGCGCGCAATGATGCTTTCAATAAGAGACATATTGTTGTTGCTTTGTTTTGAGATTTCCTTCAGCGCGTGAGTTCGAGTGCCTTGGAGAGCTGGTCGGGGCAGCTTGTGCCGCGGCGGTTGCAGTCGATGCCTTTGATCTTCTCGATTGCTTCATCCACCTTCATGCCCTTGATGAGGGCAGCCACTCCCTGAGTGTTGCCATGGCAGCCACCAGTGAACTGCACTCCCATGATCACACCGTCCTTGACTGCAACGTCTATCTGCTTGGAACAGACTCTGCTGCAAGTTGCCACTGAAACAAGCCTGACGCCATCCTCAGTGGTCTTGTCAAGCAAACATTTTACATCGAATTCCATATAGTTGCGTTTTATGTCGTAAAGTTAATCAAAAAACTGCGATCAGTCCCTAAGAAAATGCTGAAGATTTATGTATCTTCGCATCCGAAAAACGAACAAGCATTCTAAAATGGGCGGAATTTTCGGAACCATTGCCAAGGAAAAACCTTGCATCACTGATCTGTTTTACGGAACAGACTACCACTCTCACCTCGGCACACGCCGTGCCGGTCTTGCCACCTACAGCGCTGAAGAAGGTTTCTTCAGAAGCATCCACAGCCTCGAAAGCTCATATTTCCGTTCAAAGTTTGAACCTGAGCTTGACAAGTTCCACGGCAACTCCGGAATCGGTGTGATCAGCGACACCGACGCACAGCCTCTCCTGATGAATTCTCATCTCGGACGCTTTGCCATCGTGACCGTCGCCAAGGTCAACAACCAGGAAAGCATCTCTGCCGACCTTCTGGCAAAGAATCTCCCCCTGAGTGAGTTCAGCAGCGGCAAGATCAACCCTACCGAGCTTGTCTCGCTTCTCATCATCCAGGGAAAGGACTTTGTCTCAGGCATCGAGAATGTCTACTCCACAGTCAAGGGCTCCTGCTCGATGCTCCTTCTCACTGAGGATGGCATCATTGCTGCGCGTGACGCGTGGGGCAGGACTCCACTCGTGATCGGAAAGAAGGATGGGGCATATGCGGTTGCAAGCGAGACCACTTCATTTGCAAACCTTGGCTACGAGATCGACCATTTCATCGGCCCTGGCGAGATTGTCAGGATCAAGGCTGATGGCTACGAGGTCATCCGCAAGGCCAACCCTAGGATGCAGATCTGCTCATTCCTCTGGATCTACTACGGCTTCCCTACGAGTGTCTACGAGGGCAAGAACGTCGAGGACATGAGGAACGAGACCGGACGTATCATGGGTCGCGAGGATCCTACCGAGGTCGACTGCGCATGCAGCATCCCGGACAGTGGCATCGGTATGGCCATCGGTTACGCTGAGGGTCACAAGGTTCCTTACAAGAATGGTTTCTCGAAGTACACTTCGTCCTGGCCAAGGTCGTTCATGCCTGTCAACCAGGAGACCAGGAATCTTGTCGCCAAGATGAAGCTCATCCCTAACAGTGCCATCCTGAAGGACAAGAAGGTGCTTTTCTGCGATGACAGCATCGTCAGGGGAACGCAGCTCAGGGACAGTACAAAGCTTCTCCATGAGCTTGGTGCCAAGGAGGTTCACATGAGGATCGCTTGTCCTCCGCTCATCCATGCCTGCCCGTTCATCAACTTCTCGGCCAGCAAGAGTGAGCTTGATCTTATCACAAGAAGGATCATCAAGGATTACGAGGGTGATTCCGGAAAGAATCTGGAGGCCTATTCAAAGACTGGCTCTCCGGAGTACAACAGGATGGTGGCTGAGATCGCTACAAGGCTCAAGCTTGATTCGCTCAAGTACAGCAAGATCGAGTCGATCGTGTCTGCCATCGGTCTCGACAAGTGCAAGCTTTGCACTCATTGCTTCGACGGCAGCTCCTTCTTTACTCTCGAGGAGGAGAACAAGTAGCATCGCATTCGACAAGTTTCTTTTGACTCATTCAGGGAAGGCAGTTTCTGCTTTCCCTGTTTTTTTGTCGCACGGAGGACCCTGGGAAGGGCCTAGCGAGCAGGCTGGACCCATTTTTTCGTCCGTTGCACGCTGGAAGGACGGAATCGAAGGGCAAAGCCGTCCGCCGAGGCTGCCGCGGACAGATATCAGGGTGATTCCTGGACAAAACCCCGCTCGGAGGGCCTTACGAGCAGGCTGGACCCATTTTTCCGTCCGTCGCACGCGGGAAGGACGGAATCGAAGGGCAAAGCCGTCCGCCGAGGCTGCCGCGGACGGAAACCAGGGTGATTCCTGGACAAAAGCCCGCTCGGAGGACCTTACGAGCAGGCTGGACC
>JAGHSC010000220.1 GCA_018066065.1 Candidatus Cryptobacteroides faecihippi | reverse complement strand
CCTGCCAGCAGTGCATCGAGAGATGGAAATTCTGAGCTGGTCGAGTACCTTCTCGGTGTCAACTCCAATGGCTGCGTAACGCTCTTTAGCGATCTCGTAAGCCTGGTTGATTTTGTTCTCGTTCATTGTTTTAATATAAAAGATGTAGTTATTGTGTCCGTCTACTTGTTGGAAGGAAGATAGGTCTTGGTCTCGATCGAGTTGCCGATGATCCTTCTCATGTCCCAAAGATCCTTGACAAGACCTGCGGTCCTGGCCTGGATCATGATGTTTCCGATGGAAGTACCCTCGACAGGACCGCAGATTACAGGGATCTGGAGGGCATCAGCTGTCAGCTGGCTGACAAGCTTGTTGGATGAACCGCCGCCGATGACGTGAAGCTTCTCGATCTTGAAGTCAGCGAACTTCTGGAGCATTGCGATGACATCGATGTACTTCTTGGTAAGTGAATGGTAGATGCAGCTGACCATCTCGCCATCGGTCTGAGGGACCTGCTGGCCTGACTCTGCGATGGCTGCCTTGATCTCGGCATCCATGTCCTTAGGGGCTGCAAAGCGAGGATCGTCAGGATCGATGGTTGAAGGGAAGTCCACAGCAGCGAGACCCATGGCCTCGATCTGAGCGTAGTTGTAGGTACGGCCTTCCTTCTCCCAGGTCTTGCGGCTCTGCTCGAGAAGCCACATGCCGGTGATGTTCTTGAGGAAGCGGGTCGTTCCGTCGATACCACCTTCGTTGGTGATGTTGAGTTCGTAGGATTCCTTGTTGATGATCGGGGTCTTGGACTCGATACCCATGAGGCTCCAGGTACCGGAGCTGAGGTAAGCGAAGTTCTCGTCAGCGGCAGGGATTGAAGCAATTGCAGAAGCGGTGTCGTGGCCTGCAACGGCAATCACAGGGACTGACTCCATACCGGTCTCTGCGCAGATCTCAGGCTTGAGCATGCCGACCTTCGATCCCGGCTGGACGATCTCCCTGAGGATTGAAGACTTCACTCCAAGACGGTCGAGAAGGCTTCTCTCGAAATCCCTGTTGCGAGGATTGATGAGACCTGAAGTCGAAGCATCGGTGTACTCGCAGACCCTTTCGCCGGTAAGCATGTAGGAGAGGAGGTCAGGCATGAAGAGGATCTCCTTCGCATTGTGGATCGGAGAGTCAGGCTCCTGGCTCTGGGCATAGATCTGGAAGATCGTGTTGAAGTTCATGATCTGGGTGCCGGTGGCATCGTAGAGCTCCTCCTTAGGGATGATCTGGAAGACCTTCTCAGGAACGCCGTCGGTGTAAGGGTCCCTGTAGGCACGTGGCATTCCGAGGATGCTGCCATCCTCACCGATGCAGCCGAAATCGACGCCCCAGGTGTCGATGCCGATAGAGTCGATCTTGACGCCCGAAGCCGCCACTTTCTTCATCGCTGCGATGAAGTGATCGTAGAGAGCGAAAACGTCCCAATAGAACTTTCCATCGATTTCCTTGACACCGTTAGGGAACCTGTAGGTTTCCTCCGACGTGAGTTTGCCATCTGAGATTGTTCCGATTATAGCACGGCCGCTGGTTGCTCCCAAATCGAAAGCAAGGAAATTATGGGCCTTTGAAATCATTTCGTTCTGTGACATAATTATGCGTTTTGATTTATGAATACAAAAATAATAAAATCTTGCAGCGGCATCACTGCAGAAATTGACACTCAAACTTTGATTTCTGACACCAAGATAAACCAAAAAAGTTTACTATATTTGCAAGAAATCGTTTTTAAAAATTTTAAATCGCTCAGTTTCATGGCATCAGTGCACCTGAAATATCTGGCAGTAAATCCCGTCGACCTGAAGTGGGGTTCAGCAGTGAATTCCGTTGGCTTCCAGGAGATCGAGCCCGGCATGGACTATCCTCCCTCAAACCACCCGTCAAGATACGTATTTTCGGCGAAAAAAGGAAGGATTCTGAACGAATACCAGCTGCTTTACATCACGGAAGGCAGAGGAAAGTTCCAATGCGAATCACTTGGGCGTCAGAAAACGATACAGATCGAGAAGGGAATGATGTTCCTGCTGTTCCCGGGAGAATGGCACACCTACTCGCCGGAAAAAAGCACAGGATGGAAGGAATACTGGATCGGATTCAACGGAAGGTTCATCGACAACCTCATCAGGGAAGGATTCTTCACGAAGGCAAAGCCTGTGCTGAATGTACGTCTCCGCGAGGAAATCGTCAATCTCTACAACGAGGCAATCGAGGTTTCGACAGCACAGGAATCCGGCTTCCAGCAGGTTCTCGCCGGAATTGTCGACAGACTGCTCGGACTCGCCTACTACAACGACAGGAACTCACAGTTCCAGGAATCGGATGCAGCCAGCAAGATCGGTCAGGCCAAGCTGATGATCTACGACAGCTTCACGACGATCACCCCAGAGGAAATCGCGGCAAAGCTCTGCCTGAGCTACTCATCCTTCAGGAAGACCTTCAAGGAGTACACCGGATTCTCCCCTGCAAAGTTCATCAACGACGTCAGGATGAGGAAGGCAAAGGAACTCCTGACGAACACTTCCATGAACATCAAGGAAGTCGCCTACAGCGTCGGCTACAACAACCACGACTACTTCTTCACCGCCTTCAGGCACTCGACAGGACAGACCCCTGCCGAGTACAGGAAGATGACCCAGGGAAAAGAGTAGAACTTCGAATAATGTCCGCAAATGAATATCCGCCCACGGAAGCTTTGAACCTCCGTGGGCGGATATTCATCAAGCGCGCTGCGCCTAGAGGAACAGATCGAATATGCTCCTTTCTCGAGATTTCGTACTTGCCTGACGCTCAGGCTTTTGTTTCAGCTTGTCAAGATCGATGAGGATGGAGAATTTCTGCTGCCACCCCTGATAGACAGGCATGGTACAGTCATTGAAATGAGCCACGAACGAAAGCCTGAGATCCATGAAATATGCAATTTTTGGCTGATAGTAAAGTTCGAGTCTGTCATAGACTCCGCCATGCTCCCACTCATCCTTTCCACCCTGCATCCGGTAAAACGGATTGCCCCTGTAGAGGGATGTTCCGTACGGCACTCCTTCAGGAGCCACATGGTCGAAATAAGGCATCTGCCCGGACCCGAGATAGAACTCGTTACGGATTCCGACGTTCCAGTTCCTGACGTTGGTCGTGACCTGGGCTCCCCTGGTCATCTGAAGCCCGGTCTCCTTCATCCTGTCCTGATGGACGCCCAGGATGCCGTTCAGGGTCAGGGACAGATCCTGGATCCCCGCATGGAAGACACGGCCGAAGTCGAAGCTCACGAACGGGCTCAGGAGATGGTTGTCGACCACTCCCCTGCACTCGGCGGAGTTGGCATAGTGATGGAACGTTCCGACCCACCCAACCTGCAGCCAACGGTTCAGCTGGCTCTTTCCGTAGGTCGAGATGATGAACTGCTCACGCCTTGCGGGGCCAAACATGCCAAGCCAGTCCAGACCGATCTCATAGTAGGACCTAGGCCTCTGCGCCGTGATGAGGATGCCTTCCATGTTAGTATCGTAGAACCTGTTCTCCTCGGACAGGAAGAGCGTCGGGATGTCATGGCCGGGAAGCCTGGACGAAGGAGTGTCGATCCCGCCGAAGACCGAGAACCGGCGTGGAAACATTCCAGCATAGCCGTTGATGTCGGCCTTGCGGAGCCGGGCGTCAAGATTGTACCAGAAGAAAAGCTCCCTGAAAAGGCCAAGGTTGTCGAGGTGCGGGTCGGAGACAGGAGTCACGGACTCGCCCATGTTCTTGACCACATCGATTCCGGCCATGACCTTGTGGGTGAGGAGCCGGTCCTGCCTGATGCCGATTCCGGCCATAGGAGTGAGCCTGGCTGCGTTGACGGTCATCGATGGGGTGAATTCCTGCCCGCCGGCATCGAATTCCCTGTTGTCGAAATAATACTCGAAATCGACATTGTAGACAAACTCCGGCTTGCCCTGCGCAAAGGATGCAAGCGGAACAAGCGCGAGCGCTGCTGAAAGGACAATGCGTCCCAAACCTTCACTGAATCTCATATCATGTTTCAATCTAATGCAAATTTATCAAATTATACTTAATTTCGCAGTCATGGAGACATTGAAACTGACAACTCCTGTCGAAGCCTCGGAGAGTTCCGTGAAGGTCTCGTTCAAGGACAGGATAACCATTCTTGGAAGCTGCTTTGCGGACAGCATCGGGAGCCGGATGTCCGCACTGGGATTCGACGTCTGCGTCAATCCTTTCGGCACGCTGTACAACCCGATGTCGATCTGCAATTCCGCGGCAAGGATGGCGGCAGGAATCCCATTCACGATGGAGCAGTGCGTGGAGATGGCGCCGGAGCAGGCCTGTTCTGCTCCTTCAGCCACCACACATCCTTTGCGAGAAGGACTCCTGAAGAGTTCCTGGAGAACGCCAACAGAGCCCTGGAATCCGCATCGGAGGCATGGAAAGGGTCCACGAAGGTGATCATCACCCTCGGTACATCCTGGTGCTATGAGCACATAGCGACCGGAGAGATCGTCTCGAACTGCCTGAAGATCGACCAGAAGGAATTCCGCCGCAGGAGGCTTTCCGTCGCCGAGGTTGCCTCCATGCTGAAGAGCCTGATTGCCAGGAACGGAGGGAAAGAGTTCATATTCACAGTCTCTCCGATCCGTCACATGAAGGATGGTGCGCATGGGAACCAACTGAGCAAGAGCACATTGCTGCTTGCCATCGATGAGGCCTGCCGTGCATTCCCGGACAGGACAGAGTACTTCCCTTCCTTCGAGATCGTGATGGATGAGCTGAGGGACTACAGGTTCTACGCGGAGGACATGGTGCATCCTTCGGAGCAGGCTGCAGACTACATCTGGAGACGGTTCGCGGATTCCGTCATCCCGGAAGATGAGAAAGTCACGCTTGCGGAGAGGGTCAGGGAGCTGAAGCGCTCCATGCACAGGGAGATGCATTGAGAATTTTTACTATCTTTGCAGGATATTGAATTGATAAAAGAAGAAACAGGATATGTTCGAGAACTTACAGGAAAGACTGGAGAGATCCTTCAAGATCCTCAAGGGAGAAGGCAAGATCACTGAAATCAACGTTGCCGAGACGCTCAAGGACATCCGCAGGGCACTGCTCGATGCCGATGTCAGCTTCCGCGTCGCCAAGGAGTTCTGCGAGAAGGTGAAGGTCACCGCAATGGGCCAGAATGTCCTCACAGCGGTCAAGCCTCAGCAGATGATGGTCAAGACCGTCCATGACGAGCTCGCCTCATTCATGGGCAGCCAGTCGCAGGACATCAACGTGAAGGGCAATCCGGGAATCGTCCTCGTGGCCGGTCTGAACGGTTCCGGTAAGACGACTTTCTCCGCAAAGCTCGCCGCAAGCATCAAGAGCAAGAAGGGAATGAAGGTTCTCCTTGCCGCATGCGACACCTTCCGTCCTGCAGCGATCGAGCAGTTGAAGGTCCTCGGAGAGGGAATCAACGTCCCTGTCTACACCGAAGATGGAGTCAAGGATCCGATCAGGATCGCAAACAATGCGATCGCCAAGGCCAAGGCTGAAGGCTATTCAGTGGTCATCGTGGACACGGCCGGACGACTTGCCGTCGATCAGGAGCTGATGGACGAGATCACCGCACTCCACGATTCGATCAAGCCTACCGAGTCTCTCTTCGTGGTCGATGCGATGACCGGTCAGGACGCAGTCGAGACGGCAAAGGTCTTCAACGAGAGACTGGACTTCGACGGAGTCGTCCTCACCAAGATGGACGGTGACACCAGAGGCGGTGCAGCCCTTTCGATCAAGTACGTCACAGGCAAGCCTATCAAGTTCATCTCCACAGGTGAGAAGATGGACGCCCTTGACGTCTTCCACCCTGAAAGAATCGCAGACAGGATCCTCGGCATGGGTGACGTCGTCTCCCTCGTCGAGAAGGCCCAGGAGCAGTTCGATGAGAAGCAGGCCCGCGAGACCAGGAAGAAGCTCGCCAAGGACAAGTTCGGCCTCATGGACTTCTACAACCAGATCCAGCAGGTCAAGAAGATGGGTAACATCAAGGACCTCGCAGGAATGATCCCAGGCATGGGCAAGGCCCTCAAGGACGTGGAGATCGACAACGATGTCGCCTTCAAGGGCATCGAGGCCATCATCATGTCCATGACACCTGAGGAGAGGGACAATCCGGAGATCATCAACGGAAGCCGCCGCAAGAGGATTGCGGACGGAAGCGGCACGACAGTCGTCGATGTCAACAAGCTGCTCAAGCAGTTCGAGGCAACCCGCAAGATCATGAAGACTGCCCTCACAGGCAACCTCGCCCAGAGGATGAGAGGCTTCAGGAGATAGTCATCCAATGAATATGAAATGACGGAGGCGCATCCCATTCGGTGCGCCTCCGTCATTTTTCAAGGCTCCGCACGGGAGCTATTCTCCAGCAAAGTAGTCCTTGCGGCGGCGAGCCTCGCTGACGCGGTCGGAATAGACGGCAGGAGCAAGAGGACGCATGTTGTAGTGCGAAGCCATGACAGCGCCATAGGCTCCGGCACTGCGGATGGCGATCATGTCACCGCGGTGGCTCTTCGCGAGGGACCTTTCCTTGCCGAAGTTGTCGGCTTACTCGCAGACAGTGCCGACAACGTCGTAGACAGGGTTGTCGCGGCCATCATTGTCGTCATAATGCGCCGAAAGGTTCTCGATCTTGTGGTAGGCGCCGTAGAGCGCCGGTCTGATGAGGTCGTTCATTCCCGCATCGATCATCAGGAAGTTCCTGTTCTCACCCTTCTTGACATAAAGGACCTGGGAGATGAGGGAACCGCACTGAGCCACGAGCGAACGGCCCGGCTCGATGTGGACGGTCTGGTCAGGACGATGCTTGAGGTTGTTGTGGATTGTCATGAACCAGGTCTCGAAGTCTGCGATCGGATTGCGGTCAGGGTCATCGTAGTCGATGCCGAGTCCGCCGCCGAGGTCGATGTTCCTGATGACCACGCCGTTGGATTCGAAGCGGGAGACGATGTCGTTGACCTTCTCGCACTCAAGCTTGATGACATCGGCGACCTCGAGTATCTGGGATCCGATGTGGAACTGAAGGCCGTAGAAGTCGATGTTGGGATCGGTGGTCACCATCGCCGCAGCCTCGTCGAAGCTTCTGTCGGAGATGCCGAACTTGTCCTCGTAGAGACCGGTGGTGATGTAGTGATGGGTGTGAGGATCGATGTTAGGGTTGATCCTCAGGCTGATGGTAGCCTTCCTGCCCAGCCTGCGGGCTATGTCGGAGATGATCTGGATTTCCTCGAGCGACTCGACCACGAAGGCTCCGATGCCAACCTGGAAGGCCTGGCAGATCTCCCTGTCGGTCTTGCCCACGCCCGCAAAGAAGATGTCCTTCGGAGCGTAGCCGCATGTCACTGCGAACTCGATCTCATCGCCGCTGACGCAGTCGGCACCAAGACCCTTGCTGCTGAGGATGTCGTTCAGACGGCGGTCAGAGTTGGCCTTGATGGAGAAATGGACCTTGATCCCGGTACGCTCTGAAAGCTCGGCGACCTTGTCGGCAGTCTTCTCGAAGAGGTCGATATCGTAATAGTAGAATGGGGTGGCCACTTTCTTGAAAGTGGAGAAATCATCTATTCTAAGCATAGTTCGTTTTGTTTCAGAAACCGCAAAAGTAATCTTTTTTTTCAATATTGCATAGACACCGGGCATCAGTCGATGTAGAACTCACGCCGGTACTGGTAGTGTGACCGCATGTGCTCGAAGCCCTTGGGGTCCATCCTGAGCATGAAATCGTCCGTGAAGATCGGGTAGTTGTACTGAAGCACGGAAGCGATCTCGCCCTGGCTCTTGCCCTTGAGGTCGACCTTGATCGACTCCAGTTCGAGGATGTCCGTCTTCGGGAAGAACCCGTAGAGAGGCTCGATCGAGAAGAACCTCGCCAGCGCCCTCACTGATGCAGCCGTGCCGTTCTGCTTGCCGCGGTAGGAGTAGCCGGCGATGTGCGGAGTGGCGATGTCGGCCATTTCCAGAAGTTCGCGATCGATGTCCGGCTCGTTGTTCCAGGTGTCGATGATCAGCGCGCCAAGCTTCGGTGCAGCCTTCTTCAGAGCCTCCTCATCGACGACCTCCCCACGAGAGGCGTTGATGAATATGCTCCCGGGGCGGATCCTGTCGAAGAATGCGGCGTCAGCCATCTTGATGGTGGAAGGTTCAAGAGGGACATGCATGGTGATGATGTCGGACTGGGAAAGCACCTCCTCGAGGGATGAGAATCCGTACACGCCTTCCCTCTCCATCCTCGGCGGATCGTTCTTGAGGATCTTGAATCCCAGCGACGAGCCGACACGTTCGACTCCCTTGCCGACATTTCCGACACCGATGATTCCCAAAGTCTTGCCTTCAAGCGAGAAGCCCTTGCGGGAAGCGACTCCGTAGAGAGCCGAGAAGACATAGTTCATGACTCCTCCGGCATTGCATCCGGCGGCGTTGGTCACCTGGATCCCCTTGGTGTTGCAGTAGTCGAAATCGATGTGGTCGGTTCCGATCGTCGCAGTCGCGATGAAGCGCACGCTGCTGCCCTCGAGCAGGCCGGCATCGCACCTCGTCCTGGTCCTGATGACCAAGGCATCAGCATCGGCGACATCGGCCGGGCCGATCTCCCTTCCTCCCTTGTAGACAACCTCGGCATACGGTTCGAGAACGCCTTCCATGAATGGAATCGCGTCGTCCACGACAACTTTAATTTTCTTATCCATAGTTACTTGATTATCAATTCTTTGACAAACCCGACGAGTGAACATTCAGAATCGAAGAGGCTGTCCTTGCTGAGGAAGTCGTTGATGGCTTCCACGATCGATGGCTTCTGGAATTCCAGGTGGCTCCTCACCATCGAGGAAGAGACCGTGACAAAGAGCTTTCCGTCGCGGTAGAACTTGTTGAGGGTGTAATCCCTGACTCCGGAGACCTCGTCCCATGCGTCGAAGACGCGCTGGGTGTTCAGCCTGGCGGTCAGGTTGTTGCTGCGCAGGAACAGGCGCATCAGCTTGTCCATCCCGAGTGCCTGCTGCCTGCGGGCTCCCATGATCTTTCCGTCCATGTCCATCTCAGATCCTCCTGAACTCGCCTGCAACTGTCTCGAAATAGGCTCTGTCGGAGGTGAGTCCGTCCACGATGCCCGCCATCCTGACCTTGTTGCTGTCTGTGATGAAAATCTGGCCGAAGTCGCTTCCTGCCACCATCCCCAGCAGATTGGATATTCTTGACATGTCAAGCTTGTCGAACACGTCGTCGAGAAGCAGCATCGGAGGGAAGCCGTAGCGTCTCTTCATCAGTTCGTACTGGGAGAACTTGAGGGAGACGAGGAAGGACTTCTGCTGGCCCTGGGAGCCACATCTGCGGATCGGAAAGCCATCCATCATGAAGACGAAATCGTCCCTCTGGACCCCTGCAGTCGTGTAGCGCATCGCGATGTCCCTTGCGCGGCTGGCCTTCAGGACGTCGGAAAGACTCGCTCCTTCAGGAAGGTCCGACTTGTAGGTGATCGAGACTTCCTCGCGCCCTCCCGACAGGGAGGCGTAATGCTCGGAGACCACCGGGAGCAAGGCTTCCGTGAAGGACCTGCGCGCTGCCGAGATGACCTGGGCATGGGCGTCCATCCTCTCATCGAAGATCGAGAGCAGGGCATCATCGAAGCTGCCGTCCTTCAGCATCTTGTTCCTCTGGAGCAGGAGGCGGTTGTACTGCTGCATGGCATTGAGGTACTCGGCATCCATCTGCGAGAGCACGGCATTGACGAACCTGCGCCTTTCATCCCCACTTTCGCTGACCAAGGAAACATCTGAAGGAGAGACCATTACAATCGGAAGCACACCGATGTGCGAGGAGACCTTCTGATAGACCTTGTCTCCCCTGCGCACCTTCTTCTCTCCCTTTGAATCACACTGGACCGAGAATCTCTCGTCCGGCCCGCCGTTCATCGAATAGGTTCCCGAGACGGCGAACATGTCGGTCCCGTGACGGAAACTGTACCTGTCCGATGTGGAGAAGGCACTTTTCGTCATCGAGAGATACCAGATGGCATCCATCAGGTTGGTCTTTCCCTCGCCGTTGTTGCCGGACACACAGTTGATGTTCGGCGAGAACTCCAGTTCCTGGAAGACGATGTTGCGGAAGTTCTGGATCGCTATTTTCTTGAGCAGAGGCATTTCTGAGGCTTTTCAAACGTCTGCAAATATAGCCAATTTCGACCTATTTGAGATACGTCTCCGAAAATTGCATGATTCAACATTTTTTTCTAACTTTGCGAACTATTCTACTATCGGAGATAACAAAAAATTCTATAGAAATGGCAACAAAAGTTAATGAAAAGGAACTCGAGCGCCAGGAAAAGGTAGCCGAGACCGTTTCCAAGACCGATCAGTTCTTCCGCGAGAACAGGAATACCATCCTTGGCTGCATCGCAGGAATCATCGTCGCAGCTCTCGCAATCTTCGCTTACCAGCAGTTCATCTACAAGCCTAAGGCCGAGGAGGCAAAGGCTCAGATGGCAACCGCAGAGCTCAACTTCCGCAGCGGCAACTACGACCTCGCCCTCAACGGTGACGGCAACGTACTCGGCTTCGCACAGATCATCGAGGACTTCGGTGCAAAGGGTGGACAGAGCGTCTACTTCTACGCAGGTGTCTGCCAGCTCCAGCTCGGCAACTACGAAGAGGCTCTCAACCTTCTCAAGAAGTACAGCGGCAAGGACGCTATCCTCAACGCACGCGCCACAGCATGCATGGGCGACGCTTATGTAGGACTTGAGGACCTCAAGGCCGCCATCGGCTGCTACGAGAAGGCTGCCGCAACCATCGACAACATCTTCGCAGCATCCTACCTTCTCAAGGCAGGTGTAGTGGCAGAGGAGCTCGGTGACAGCGCAAAGGCACTCTCATTCTACAAGAGAATCAAGGAGGAGTATCCTTCATCACTCGAAGGCTACGACATCGACAAGTACATCACCCGCATCGAAAGCCAGGAATAATCATGGGAAGAGCGTTTGAATTCCGCAAGGAAAGAAAGATGAAGAGGTGGGGTCACATGGCAAAGACCTTCACCAAGATTGGAAAGGAAATCACAATCGCCGTAAAGCAGGGTGGTCCTGATGTGACAGGAAACTCACGACTCAGAGCTCTCATGGCCGAGGCCAGGAGCGAGAACATGCCTAAGGAGAACGTCGAGAGAGCGATCAAGAAGGCTCTCGAGAAGAACCAGGGCGACTTCAAGGAGGTTGTGTTTGAAGGCTACGGCCCTCACGGAATCGCCTACCTCGTCGAGACCGCAACCGACAACAACACCCGTACAGTAGCCAACGTCAGAAGCTACTTCACCAAGTGCGGCGGCACCCTCGGAACAAGCGGCAGCGTCGCCTTCATGTTCGACCACAAGTGCGTCTTCAAGATCAAGTTCCAGGACACGATCGACACAGACGAGCTCCAGCTTGAGCTCTGCGACTGCGACGACGATCCAGAGGTATTCGTGGAGGAAATCGAGAACGAGGACGAGAGCATCACCAAGAACGTGGTCATCTACGGTGCCTACGGTTCCTACGGTGCAATCCAGAAGTTCATCGAGGACAATGGCTACGAGCTCGTTTCCGGAGGTTTCGAGAGAATCCCGAACACCGACCTCAAGGAAGTCACCGCCGAGCAGGCTGCAACCCTTGAGAAGCTCACCAACCTCCTCGAGGATGATGACGATGTGACAGCAGTCTACAACACGATGAAACCGATGGAGTAGCAATTACGCCACAGCATTTTGAAATAGACCCCGGGGACAGCGATGTGCCCGGGGTTCGTTTTTGATAATTGGGTATTTAATATGTATCTTTGTAAGATATTAAGAC
>JAGHSC010000035.1 GCA_018066065.1 Candidatus Cryptobacteroides faecihippi | reverse complement strand
ACGATGTGGCGCTTCACGATCTCCGCCTCGGGTGGGATCTCCGATGCCAGAGTCTTGTCCACGGCAATCAGTTCAGGGTTTCCGGAGTGTACACGACAGGCTGCCACCCTTCGGAAGGAAGGTACTTGGCGAACTTGACCCATCGCTGCACACCGGAACCACCTGACGGCGGCCAGTAGTATGATATGATCAGGACTCTCTTCATCGGTTCCTACGATGTCAACAAAGTTCAAATATAGTCGAAAAAAGAGGACTTGACAATCAGGGATGCTATCGTACAAGCAGCTCATCGAAGAAGATGAAACCTCCCTTAGAGCAGCGCTTTGCATTGACGACGATGTACCTGACAGGGGTAGGTTCCTCTCCGCCGATGCTGAAATTGAAGAATTTCGTTCCGAAATCCTCAGGGCTTGACTGAGGCCTGAGCACTCCGACCTGCTCGAATTCCTTTCCATCGAAGGACAGAGAGAATTCGACAGACTCCGGAAGATAGATTCCATGGATCCTGTTCTGCATGGAAAGGATCGAGATGCTGGAGATATCCTTTGGCTCGCCGAGATCCACCATGAAGCAGACATCGCAAAGGAAGCCCTGCCACTTGCCATCCTTGTAGCTCCAGCCACCGCAGAGACCGTCGGTAAGAGCGTTTTCGCCTCCTGCAGGATAGCCGGACGCCCACTTGGTGCCGTCTGCCATGAGAACCTTTGCTCCACGTGCCACATGATCCTGAGGTTCAAGTGCTTCCGCACGTTCACCAAGTTCCTGTTCAAGGTCGAAGACATTGTAGCCCAGATCGCTCATGCGCTTGCTGCGGATGATTGCCCTGCGCCTGAAGTCCTCAAGGTCCTTCCTCTCAAGATTGGTCCAGCCGACCTCGGCTATTGCCAGTCCGCGAGGCCAGTAGAGATACTCCGCGTACTCGTCCGTGTCGACGAGCTCGCTCCAGAGGTTGGCCTGGAGGCCATCAGGAGAGAGGCGTCGGCAAGGCCCTCGGTCGGATTGTAGCTGTAGATCGTGTTGAGCGAAAGATAGTTGCCGAAGGCAAGAGGCTCATTCTCAGGAAAATCCTGGGCAGTGTCGATGTAGCAGTACTCGTTTGGAGTCATGATTGCCTTGCGACCGGCTGCGATGGCAGCCTTTCCGCCTTCCGTGCCCCTCCAGGACATACGGTCGCAGATGGGGCGAGGCCTCCTTCAAGAATCTCATCCCAGCCGATGATGTGATGGCCCTTGGACTCGACATAGTCCTCTATGCGCTTGATCATGTAGCTCTGGAGCTCATCCAGGCTGGAAAGACCTTCTTCCTCCATGCGCCTGCGGCAGTCCTCGCACCCTGGCCAGCTCTTCTTCTCCGCTTCATCGCCTCCGATGTGGATATACTCAGAAGGGAAGATTTCCATGACTTCGTCAAGCACCCTTTCAAGAAGCTCGAAGGTAGCATCCTTTCCTGGACAGAGGTCGCCGCAGCGGGCCTCTGAAGTACATCTCAGCTCAGGATAGGCGGCGAGCACCTCTGCACTGTGGCCTGGCATCTCGATCTCCGGGATGATCGTGATGTGCCTCTTTGAGGCATAGTCGACAAACTCGCGGATCTCATCCTTTGTGTAGAACCCACCGTAGGCACCCTCAGTGTCCGGCTCGCAGTTGCTCCACCTGTCGAAGATGAACTCATGGTCCCTGTAGGCACCGATTTCATTGAGACGAGGATAAGACTCGACCGGGAATCTCCAGCCTGCGGCATCGGTAAGATGCATGTGAAGCACATTGAGCTTGGCTGCTGCCATCGCATCCAAGTGCTTAAGTACGAACTCCTTGCTGCGGAAATGACGGGAGACATCCATCATGAGGCCTCTGTAGGCGAACCTAGGTGCATCGTCGACCTTGCAGCAACCGATTCTCCAGAACTTGCCATCAAGTTCCGTCTCGTCGACACCGACTGCCTGGGCGAGAGTCTGGCGGGCATAGTAGCTTCCCGCTTCATCACCGCTGGTTATGGTAATTCCTTCAGGAGTGACTTCAAGTGAGTAGGACTCAGCTGCCATTGAAGGATCGCTTACACAGGCAATCTTTGTCCAAGGCTTGTGAAGGAATGATCCTTCTGACGTCTCGATGCTCTGGGGAGCCGGTATCACATCACGGACGGTTCCCTCTTCGCGGCAGCATGAACAGAGCGCTGCGGCGATTACGATTGGAATCAATAAATGCTTCATGTACTTCGATTTGATACAAAGATAGGCATACAATCCCTGCTATGCAAGAAGAGCTATTATCCCGCTCAGGGCCATGTAGCCATAGATGACCTTTCTGAGAATCGGAAGCGACATCCTGTCGAACACCTTCGCACCGATCCAGATTCCGATGAAGACAGCCACGATGCCGCAGCACCACCCAAGGCCGACCGCCTTGGTGACGAATCCGTTTGACGCGCGGAAGAATGTCATCATGAGATTGCCGAAGAAGAAGAACGCCTGGGCAATGGCGAGGTATTCCTCCTTGCTCTCGGTGCAGGCAATGAAGTAAAGCACTGCAGGAGGTCCCTGCATCGCAAAGAATCCGCCCATGAGTCCCGAAGCCGTGCCCATGGAAAGTTGGACTCCCATCGACGGAGAGACCTTGATCCTGTCGCTGATGAAGAAGAAATAGATGCTCACAACGATCAGGATGCCCCCAAGGATGTGCTTGAGAGTGCGGCTGTCGACATCGGCGACCACTTCGATCGCGAAAAAGGAGACAACCGTAAAGGTGATCAGGATGGGCAGAAGCTTCTTCCATGGGATCCGCTCCCACATCCTGAGCATGATGTAGAATGAATTGCAGAGTGCCAGAAGACCCGAAAGAGCCGTTGCCTCACCATAGGATGGCATGATCAGAGGCAGGATGGTCATTATGAATATCCCGAAACCGAACCCGCTGACACGCTGGATGAAGCTGGCGGCAAGGCTCGAGACAAAGATGATTGCTATGACCAGGGACAGACTCATCGGCTCACAGGGAACATCAGAATCTCACCTTGAGTGTCAGAGGCTCGCCCTTCGCATTGAATGCCCCGCATGGGCGTACCTCGAAGAGGAAATCCGGAGGCAGGCGCTTCGTGTCGACGGTGTCTGTCAGCTCATCCCAGTCAAAGACCATCTCCACATCGCCAAGATCCTGTGACTCAGCCTTGTAGCATCCAGCGGAATAGACTCTCCTCTGCATGACCACACGCTTGTCCATGCCGAACTCCCCTACGGTGCTGGCAGTGACTTCGTAGTCGAAGGCACGGATGCCGGTGTTGCATTTGAGCACATTAGGGAAACGGAGGACGACAGCATCCATGTCCCTGCCTGTGCGATCCTTTCTCTTCTCTCGGAGGAGAGTGATCTGGCTTCCCTGAGGGAACTGCGGAGCCTTCTCGGATGCAGCCCTGCCGGTGAAGCTGTACTTATCATTGTCACCAAGCGGGAACACCCAGTCGTCCCCGAGATAGTCGTCGTAGACAAAGTCTCTCTTCGCAAGCGCGATGCAGTCATCGTAGACCGTCATCAGAAGACCGGCACGACCATCTGTCAGTTCAATTCTCGGCATCGCATGTCCCTTGTCGTTCCCGGAATCTGAATAGGAGTTCTCGTGGCCGCCGAAGAGGTACTCGTAGCGCAGTGAGGCTGTACCGACGCTGGTGAAGGCTCCCTGCCAGATCGTGCGCTCGTCAGTCAGCACGGTGTGGGAATGGCCCGAGAAGGCCACGGCATTCGGGAACTGCGAAAGATAGTCGGTCACCTGGCCGTCATCCTGTCCCCACGCCCATTCACCGGAACAAGTGTTCTTCAGGTGAAGGTGCTGGGTGTAGAAGAATGGCATGTTCCCGGACGGGATAAGGCTCCTGATGGAGTCCATGTACTCCTTGAAGCCATCCAGATGCTCTCCATGCTGATAGTGCGAGCCGATGAAGATGTAGCCCTTGACATTCTTGACCCAGAACGGCGTGAACTTCTCGTGGAAGCACTCCTCCCAGATCTCGGCACGGTGCAGGTCGATGCATTTCTCGTCGGAGAACATCTCCTTTGGCTTGTTGTAAGTCTGAGGATAGCCCCATTTCCAGCCATCGATGTCATGGTTGCCGTAGACGAACAGCTTCTCGACCTTCCTCCCACCAAGGCCCTTGTCCTTCGGGAAGACCCTGTACCAAGCGCGTGCGACGTTCCTGAGCTGGTCCTGAAGTCCCCAGTCGGTGATGTCACCGGCAATGAGGATTCCGTCTGCACCCTGGTCGCGGAACCAGGTGAGCGCCTTTTCGAATGTCTGTGTACCACCGCAGTAGCCATGGTCCACATCCTCATCAATGATGTGGGTATCGCTGATTATGCCAATCTTGAGCATGGGCTTGTCAAACACAGCCGAACCTGCCGGCATAGAGAACATCCTGGCGCAGGAAAGCATCGCCATGGTTCCAAGGAAATCTCTTCTGTTCATGTCAACTTTGATTTTTTATGATAAAGCTACGCATAATTTGCGATACAGTGAACATCAAAGGTCATACTTTCCGGACACAAGTTCGATGGTATGATCCTCACCATCTTCCGTGAAACGGCCCGGGATGACGGCAACGGCAGTCGTGTTGGCAGGGATCTCGACATGCCAGGCAAGCTTGCCGGAGGAGATGTCCCAGCGGCTTACGATCTGTCCGTAAGGAGATTCATGCGAGGCGTCCACATTCGTGAGTCCCTCAGGGAAGAATGGCTTGAGGATGATCTTCTTGTACGCGAGGCCGGACTCGTCGGTCTTGATGCCGGCAAGGTACTCGTACAGCCAGATGATGCAGTCTCCCGTCAGCGTGAGATGGTTGAGCGAGTTCATCGCAGGGTCAGCGGTGTCTCCGTTCCAGAGCTCCCAGATGGTCGTCGCCCCGCGACGGAACATGTAACCATAGGAAGGATAGGTGTCATTGGAGGCAATCGTGTAGGCAAGGTCGACGTTACCGTTCTCGGTGAGTCCCCTGAAAAGATGCTGCACACCCATCAGGCCGACGCTGATGTGGCTGTTCCAAAGATTGACAGTCCTGTCCACGATGTTCTGCATGACCTTGTCCTCGAAGCCATCAGGGACGAGGCCTATCCTCAGGGAGAGGATGTTGGCGGTCACCGTGTTGTTGTCGTAGCAGCCCTTCTCCTCATTGAAGAAGCGCTTGTTGTAGGCCTCCTTGAGACCATCTGCAACTCTTGAATATTCATCGGCATCCTCCGGATGCCCTGCAACCACGGCAAACTTCTTCATCTTCTGGAGGATGTCGTACATTACAGATGTACCCAGAAGCTCGCCGGAGGTCTTCCTGGAAGGGTCGTTGGAGTGGATGAGCTCGAGGGACTCAGGCGGGAGGCACCAGTCTCCGTAGATGTCACCCTGGACGATTCCGTCGACTACCTTCTTTCCAAGGATGAAACTCACCCATTTCTTCATCGCAGGATAGCGGTCCTCGACGATCCTGGTGTTGCCGAAATGCCTCCAGACCATGTCGACGGCCCCGAAGAAGGCAGCCGGCCATGTGACATCCTCATGCCAGAGGGTCCAGTACCTCGGGCTGACGTCCGAGATGCATCCATCCTCACGCATCGATTCCTCGATGTCGAGAGCCCACTTCATGTAGAGTGTCTCATTGTCGAAGATGTAGCTTTCTCCGTAGCAGCCTGTGGCCCTGTCTCCAAGCCACCCCTGCCTCTCGTCTCTCTGAGGGCAGTCGGTCGGCATTCCGCAATAGTTGCCCCTGAGTCCCCAGAAGGTGTTGCGGTGCATAAGGTTGAGTATCTCATTCGAGCAGCTGAAGCTGCCGGTCGTCATCATTCCATCGTAGACCACGACTCCGGAGAAATCCCTGGCGGACGGCATTGCGGAAAGGTCGGCGCCGGTGATCTCGACATAGCGGAATCCGTGGGTCACGAACCTTGGCTCCCACTCGAACCATCCGTCCCTTGAAGGGGTGTAGGCGTCCATGCACCTGGCAAGCCTGAGGTTGGCGACATAGAGCTGGTCAGGGTCTGAGGGGTTAAGGATCTCGGCGTAGCGGATCTTGATCCTCTGTCCCTTGACGCCCTTGAGATGGACCCTGAGCCATCCGACCATGTTCTGGCCGACGTCCACAAGCAGCCTTCCGTCCGCAGTCTTCCTGACGGAGAGAGGGGTGAGCTCATCCTGGACAGTCATGCAGCCGGTGAACTGGGCGCGGAGCTTTCCCTTAGGGGAAGGCATGATGCTGGCTCCTTCCCAGGTGCTTCCCTGGCGGTAGCCCGGCTTGGTCCAGTCCCCAAGGTCGAGGGACTCATCATAATGCTCTCCATCGTATTCGTTGTTCCTGATGACCGGGCCCTTGTCGGTCGCCTTCCAGTCGGAGTCTGAAACCATCACATATTCACGTCCATCAGCATACCTTACGACAAGCTTTGCGAGAAGGCATGGGTAGCCGAAGCGGGAGGTGTTCATGCCGTAGTCGTCTCCATTCCTTGTGCCGAAGAAGCGGCCGTTGCCAAGGATCACTCCGATGGCATTGATGCCCTGGCGGACGTTGCCGGTGACATCGTAGGTCAGATAAGGGACGCTGGCATCGAAGAATGTCGGCAGCGGGCCGAGGACGTCATCGCTGACGACATGGCCGTTGATGTAGCAGTATGAGCTGCCGAGACCGCTGACGTAAAGTGTTGCAGACTTGATGTTTCCGCTAAGGGAGAACTCCTTCCTGAGATACCTTGCGGGGAGGTCGTACTGAGACTCCTCGTCACTGATTGTCTTTCCTTCGCCGGGGATTCCGATCCAGCGGGCATCGCTCCACTGGTCTTCGTGAAGGGCGTTGAACCATTCGAACGATGGGCCATGGACGGGATTCGAATCCTTGTTCGTCCAGACGCTTACACTCCAGGAGTACTTTTCGCCTCCCTTCAGTTCCGGGCCTTCGTAAGGGATGTGGACAGACCTGTCCGAGATGACCTTCACTGTTCCAGACAAGGTTGCCGTCGGAGTCCTTGACTCTCATCTGGTAGGCTTCCTGAAGCGTTCCGGGACGGCTGTCGGACAATTTCCAGCAGAACGAAGCCTCTCCCGGGTTCTCACCGGTCACGACCTTTGGATCATAGATTCCGGCCTTCAGCGAAGCGGCAGAAAACAGCAACAGGGCAATCAGAGCACACGTTTTTCTCATATTTCAACTTTATGTGTTATCTTTGACAAGATAGCACATTTTATCCGATTACACAAAACCACTGAATATGAGCAAGAAAAGCATTCTCAGCGCGATCATCATCGCAGCAGCGGGGCGCCCCCAGGGGGGGGGGCCCGGAGGGGGGGGGGGGGGGGGGGGGGGGGGGGCGGGGGGGAAGAGTTTTTGGGGGTATATATTGGTTTTTTTTTTATGATTAAAAAATTGTTAATTTGAAAAAAAAAAA
>JAGHSC010000140.1 GCA_018066065.1 Candidatus Cryptobacteroides faecihippi | reverse complement strand
GCATGGCGGCAAGGCTCATGGCCAGGTCGCCGCTGTCGATAATCGAGCGGGTGTGGCGTATGTAGTCGATGGTCGCCTCCATGGGCTCGATCGGCTCATCGTCACGGACTCCCAGCATCTCCTGCATGTCCTTTTCAGCCTGGATGCTTTCGATGGCCGTGCGTCGGAAGATCTCCTTCCGCTCGCCAACCGGGAGCATGTCGGCAAGAAGGCTGGTCTCCTCTGCATTCGCACGGAGATACACTCTGTCCTGCCGGATGTACGTCATGAACATCTCATGGGGGAGAGTTCCATCTGCCAATCCGGTCAGGAAAGGGTGGGCCTTGATCCTTTCAAGGATAGGCCCGACTTCATTCCAAGCTCTCTGGCTGAATTCCTGGTCCACGCTGCAAGCTACTTCTTGTAACCGATGATTGCAACGTACGAACCTCTGTCATGGCCCGGCATAGGGTCCTCGACGAGAGTGTAGGAGTAGCATGGGTCGAGAGTAAGGGTCTGCTGGTACTCGAGGTCGACGAAGCCGCACTCAACCATCGTACCTGCCTTGTCGGCAGTGGTTCTCCAGGCAGCCTGCTTTACCAGTTCGATTGGGTATGGATCCTTCGGCTTGCAGCCTTCGAGAAGCGGGTGATCCCATGTTCCGACAGCCAGTGCAAGGTTGTAGATTGTTCCGTAAGGGCTTTCCTTAGGTACATCGATGACCACGACCTTTCCTCCAGGACGGAGGGCTGCATAGGCTTTCCTCAGAGCGAGGCCGAGGTCCTGCATGTAGCAAGGGCAGCCGTTGAAGAGCACGGTGTCGAATTCCTCTGTTCCATAGTCGGCCTCCTCTGCTGTGTTGATCTCGACTTCGAAGCCTCTCTTCCTTGCGATCGCAGCCATGCCTTCGGCCGGCTCGATGCATCTTGAGACCTCGATCGAGTATCTGTCCTTGAGGAGTTTTTCGAAAAGGGCGCTTCCGGAACCGATTGAAAGGATGCGACCTGCGTCTTGAAGAGTTGCTGCCACCAGCCTGAGTTCCGTTTCGAGAACGTTCTGGTTTTCCATGAACCATGCATCATACTCGGATGCGTACTGGTCAAATGCCTGATATCCCATAAAATAAAAGTTAAAGTTCGTTTGTACGTGTGGGATACCTATGCCGTCGTTCCCTGTCCCGGATTACCAGGCTGAAGCCGCTTGTGGCTTCTACAGGTTCAATGGGTATGATCTCAGCACCGTTCAACACGGGCACCCCAACGTATCGATGTGATAAAAGTAGCTATTATTTCCGAATAATCATAATCTGATGGCGAATTCCTCATCAGATTATGATGTCAGCAGGTGATCGAGGTCGTAGACCTTTGCCTCCGGGATTGAAAGGATGGCAGGGGAGTCCGACGCGATGATGAACTGACATTTCTGGAGCTCGGTCATGTCGGTGATGAATCTTGCGATCTCGCCTGAGAGTTCCTCCGGGATCTCGCACTCCGGGACACCAAGGAGACAGATTTCATTTGTCGGCACGGCTGCGGTGAAGGCCTGCAGCCCATTGGCGATGTCATCCTTGCCGATGACGATGACCTCAAGCCCTTCGTTCTCGGCGATCTTGTTGATGATGGCTGACTTCACGGCGTCCGTCTTTCCCGTGAAGATGGTGATGTCGGAAAACAGGACTGAAGGAATGCCTTCGATCGAAGTCAGGTCTGAGGTGTCAAGATAAATCATTGTCTATGTGGTTTTTGTGTTGTTGTCATTATTGAACGGTTACTCCGGGCAGCAGGCTCCGCATGAACTCACGGGCATGGTCGATCTCATCCTGGCGCAGGTCAGGCAGGTCCCCAAGAGGGTACGCGATGCCCAGGGAAGCATATTTCATCTTCCCCATGGTGTGGTAAGGCAGCATCTCGATCCTGTCGATGACAGGCAGATAGGGGAGCAGCAGCTTCGCCAGCCCGCTCAGCCTTTCCTCTGAATATGTGCGTTCGGGAACCACCACATGGCGGATCCAGGTCCTGGTGCCGCGCGCAAGAATTGTGTCGAGCCAGAGCTGGTTGTTCTTCCTGGTCAGTCCTGTGTAGGATTTGTGGAGGCTGTCGTCCGCAGTCTTGACGTCGAGCAGGACGAGGTCTGTGAAATCGAGCACTGAGAATGCCTCATCCGTGGCGACTGCACCGCTCGTGTCGAGTGCCGTATGGATGCCCTTTTCGTGGCAGAGTCTGAAGAATTTCCTCACGAACGGAGCTTGGACCAGTGGCTCACCTCCGCCTAAGGTGACGCCTCCTTTCTTGATGAAACTCTTGTACTTGCGCACTTCATCAAGCAGTTCTTCCGGGGTCCATTCGAACTGTACTTCCGCCGCTGGGTCCCAGGTGTCGGGGTTGTGGCAGAATTCACATCGCATCGGGCAGCCCTGCATGAAGGCTACGAAGCGAAGTCCGGGTCCGTCGACGGCCCCCATTGTCTCCAGTGAATGGATTCTTCCGATCATCGTCTGTATTCGCGTTGGAATATGATACACCCTCCCCGTTGCGAGGAGGGTGCGTCAGTTTCTAGAGAGCGTGGTTGATTGTTCGGCTGAGAACGTCGAGCTGCTGCTCGCGGGTCAGCTTCACGAAGTTCACGGCGTAGCCTGAGACTCGGATCGTGAGCTGAGGGTACTTCTCTGGGTGCTCCATTGCATCGACGAGGAGCTCGCGGTCGAACACGTTCACATTGAGGTGATGTCCTCCGTCCGGAGTGAAGTAGCCGTCCATCAGGGACACGAGGTTCGTGATCTGCTGGTCGCTGACCTTTCCGAGGGTTGCCGGTGAGATCGCGAATGTGTAGGAGATTCCGTCGGATGAGTGCTGGAACGGAAGCTTTGCGACTGATGCGAGGGCTGCCACTGCGCCGCGGGTGTCGCGGCCGTTCATCGGGTTGGCGCCAGGTGCGAACGGTACGCCTGCAGGGCGTCCGTCAGGGGTTGCTCCGGTGTACTTTCCGTAGACGACGTTCGATGTGATGGTGAGGAGCGTCTGTGTCGGCTTTGCGTTGCTGTAAGTCTGGTGCTGGCGGAGGAATTCCATGAACTTCTCGGTCACCATCAGTGCCAGTGCATCGGTCTTCTCATCGTTGTTTCCGAATGGGACGTAGCCGGTGTTCTCGAAGCCGACTGCAAGTCCGCGCTCGTCGCGGATGACCTTTACCTTGCCGTACTTGATTGCTGCGAGTGAGTCTGTCACGATCGAGAGGCCGGCGATTCCTGTTGCTCGGGTGCGCTCCACGTCTCCATCGTGGAGAGCCATCTCGAAGGCTTCATAGTCATACTTGTCGTGCATGTAGTGGATGATCTTGAGAGCGTTGACGTAGGTCTTCGCGAGCCATCTCATCATCTGCTCGAACTTGTTCATGACGTCCTCATAGTCGAGGTACTCGCTTGTGATTGGTGCATATTCAGGGGTGACCTGCTCTCCCGTGACTTCGTCCCTACCGCCGTTGATGGCGTAGAGGAGACACTTGGCGAGGTTGGCGCGGGCTCCGAAGAACTGCATCTGCTTGCCGATCTTCATCGGGGAGACGCAGCATGCGATGCCGTAGTCGTCGCCGTAGTCCGGGCGCAGCAGGTCGTCGTTCTCGTACTGGATCGCAGAGGTCTTGATGGAGAGCTTTGCGCAGTAGCGCTTCCATGCTTCCGGAAGGCGTTCGCTCCAGAGGACGGTGAGGTTCGGTTCCGGTGCAGGTCCGAGGTTCTCGAGGGTGTGGAGCATTCGGTAGCAGGTCTTTGTGACGAGCGTGCGGCCATCCATGCCCATACCTCCTTCGCTGGCGGTCACCCAGACCGGGTCGCCGGAGAAGAGGTCGTTGTACTCTGGTGTGCGGAGGAAGCGTACGAT
>JAGHSC010000280.1 GCA_018066065.1 Candidatus Cryptobacteroides faecihippi | reverse complement strand
CCCTTGAAAGGACATCCCTCTGCAACCATTCCGGCTGCGACCTTCTTCATGATGTTCTCCATCGCATATTCCTCATCCTCGGCGGTGATGAATGGAAGCGGTGAATATGCTCCCATGCAACCCTTTTTGGGTCCCTTGTCACCGTCGAAGGCGCGCTTGTGGTCCTGTGAGAGTGCGAGCGGGAAGACCTCCTTGCCGTTGACGAAGCACATGAAGGAGAACTCACGGCCGGTGAGGAATTCCTCGATCACGACCTTTCCCTTGCCGAACCTGTCGTCAAGGAGCATGTCCTTGAGTGCTTCCTGAGCCTCTGACATGGTCTCAGGGATGACGACACCCTTGCCTGCTGCGAGGCCGTCGTACTTCAGCACGACAGGGAACCTCCCGCGGCTTACATATTCAAGGGCAGCCTTGTAGTCGTCGAAGGTCCTGTACGCTGCGGTCGGGACGTCGTACTTCGCCATGATCTGCTTTGCGAAGTCCTTGCTGGACTCGATGCGTGCAGCTGCGGCATTCGGGCCGAAGATGCGGAGACCTTCATTCTCGAATGCGTCGACGATGCCTGCGGAGAGAGGGATCTCGGGGCCGACGACGGTCAGGTCGATGCCATTCTCCTTGGCGAAGGCCACGAGTTCAGGGATTGCATTGTCCTTGATCGGCACGCATTCAGCCTGCGCTGCGATTCCGGCATTGCCAGGTGCGCAGAAGATCTTGCCGACATGGAGGGAGCGGCTGAGAGCGTCCACGATGGCATGCTCGCGGCCGCCGCTTCCGACGACGAGGACCTTCTTGCCCACGAGGTTCTCGAGGCTGACGGTCCTGCCATCCGGATTCATTGTTGGTTCGTAGTGAAATACCTGAGGCATAGGTCCGACTGTTAATGCTTGAAATGTCTTTCACCGGTGAAGAGCATGGAGATTCCAAGCTCGTTGCACTTCTTGATGGAGTCCTCGTCACGGACAGAGCCGCCTGGCTGGACGATTGCGGTCACGCCATACTCGGCTGCGAGGGTGACGCAGTCATCGAATGGGAAGAAGGCATCCGAGGCGAGGACGAGGCCTGCCTTGCGTGCGACTTCCTTCTCATCGAGGGTGGCGATGTCGACTCCCTGGGCTGCAGCTGCTTCCTCTGCGAGAGTGTGGGCAGCCTGCTTGAGGGCGATCTCGGCGGAACCGATGCGGTTCATCTGACCGGCGCCGACTCCGTAGACCATTCCGGCCTTTCCGACGACGATTGCGTTGGACTTGACATGCTTGACGATCTTCCAGGTGAAGTTCATGTCGACAACCTGCTCAGCGGTAGGCTTTGCCTCGGTGACGCACTGCTCTGCGGTTGCAGGAGCGATCGTGAGGTCCTGGTTCTGGACGAGAAGTCCACCGTTGACGCTTACGCAGGCCATCTGCTCGGTGACCTTGCCTTCCATGTTGACCACGAGGACCCTGAGGTTCTTCTTGGTGCAGAGAAGCTCGAGGGCGTCAGGGGCGAATGATGGAGCCATGACGATCTCGAGGAAGATTGGCTTGAGCATCTGGGCAACCTCGAGGGTGACCTCGCGGTTGAATGCGACGATACCTCCGAAGATGGAAGTCTTGTCACCTTCGTAGGCTCTCTTCCATGCCTCGGCAGCGTCCTTTCCGATGCCGGCTCCACATGGGTTCATGTGCTTGAGGCCCACTGCGAACGGCTCGTCGAACTCGCGGACGATGTTCAGGGCTGCGTTTGCATCCTGGATGTTGTTGTAGGAGAGTTCCTTGCCGTTGAGCTGCCTTGCAGTGGCGAGTGAGTAAGGAACTTCACCGAGGGTCTTGTAGAATCTCGCGGTCTGGTGAGGGTTCTCACCGTAGCGGAGCTCCTGCTTGACATCATATTCAAGGAAAAGCTTCTCAGGAAGACCTGCCTGGGCGCGCATGTAGGTGGCGATGGCAGCATCATACTGAGCCGTGTGGGTGTAGGCCTTGGCAGAGAGCTTGAGACGGGTCTCGTCGGTGGTCTTGCCGTCGGCCTTGAGCTCGGCGATGACGGTGGCGTAGTCCTCAGGGTTGACGACGATGGTCACACTCTGCCAGTTCTTGGCTGCGCTGCGGACCATTGAAGGGCCTCCGATGTCGATGTGCTCGATTGCATCCTCGAGAGTCACATCAGGCTTGGCGATGGTCTCGCGGAAAGGATAGAGGTTGACGCAGACGAGGTCGATTGTCTCGATGCCGTTGTCGGCAATCTGCTTCATGTGGTCAGGAATGTCCCTCCTTGCGAGGAGAGCTCCGTGGATCTTGGGATGGAGAGTCTTGACTCTTCCGTCGCAGATCTCGGGGAATCCGGTCACGTCGCTGACGCTGGTGACAGGAAGACCTGCTTCCTTCAACATCTTCATGGTGCCGCTTGTGGAAAGGATCTCCCAACCGAGGGACACCAGCTCGCGGGCGAATTCAACGACGCCCGTCTTGTCACTTACACTGATTAAAGCTCGCATTTTTCTGTACCCATTTCGAACACCAGCTCACCGCCCTTGACGATGTCCTGGTATTCAATGTATGACTTGTCGTATGGCTGCCCGTTGAGGGTAACCTTCTGAATGTATTTGTTTTCCTTGCTGTTGTTGTTCGCGATGACGGTGAACTTGCCGCCAGGGACCTGGATCTCAGCCTTGTCGATGACAGGCGATCCGAACCAGTAGCGGGCTCCTGCAGGCTCGACCTGGTAGAAGCCGAGTGCAGAGAGGATGTACCATGCTGACATCTGGCCTGCGTCTTCATTGCCGGATATTCCCTCAGGGGAGGTGAAATAGAGTGTGCTGAGGACCTCGCGCACCTTGTCTGCTGCCTTCCATGGCTCGCCGAGCATGGTGTAGAAGTAGATGATGTGGTGGCTTGGCTCGTTGCCGTGGACGTACTGGCCGATGAGGCCGGACATGTCTGCAGACTTGTTCTCGCCCTGGATCTCGGTGCTTGCGCAGAAGAGGGAGTCAAGCCTTGCGATCGTGACTTCCTTTGAACCATAGAGTTCGACCAGACCGTCAAGGTCCTGAGGGGCGAGCCAGGTGTACTGCCAAGCGTTGCCCTCAGTGTAGACTGAGTTGGTGTGGTTCGAATAGTATGGATTGAATGGCTCGACCCAGCTGCCATCGGCATGCTTGCCTCTCATGAACATGACCTCAGGGTCATAGTAGTTGCGGTAGGAGTGGCTCCTGCGGGTGTACTCCTCGAAGTCCTCGGTCTTGCCGAGAGCCTTGGCGGCATTGGCGATGGCGCCGTCGGCGATTGCGCATTCCATGTCCTCGGCGAGGGACTGCTGCTTGGTCTCGCATGGCATGTAGCCGTACTTGAGACGGTCGCCCTGTCCTCTGTCATCCACGTTGGATGAGGCCTTGATGACATTGAAGGCATCTTCCTTGTCCACGCCCGGGATGTCCTTCACGATCGCGTCTGCGATGCAAGGGATGCCAGGGTTTCCGACCATGCAGTCGGTCTCGTTGCCCCAGAGATGCCAGACAGGGACCTTGCCCTGCTGCTTTGCGATGTTGATCATCGAATTGACGATTGCTGCGTACCTCTCGGTCTGGATGATGGTAAAGAGAGGCATCTGGGCACGGTAGACATCCCAGAGGGAGAGGACCGTGTAGGTGTCGTGGGAAGCATTGCGGACGACATCGTCGGCTCCGCGGTAGTCTCCGTTGCAGTCGTTCATCGTGGTCGGGTGGAACATCGTGTGGTACATGGCCGTGTAGAAGAGGGTCATGACCTCAGGGTCACTGGACTCAGCCTTGACGATGGAGAGTTCCTTGTTCCAGAGATCGTCGGCAGCATTGGCTGTGGCTTCGAAGTCCCAGCCCTGGAGTTCCTTTTCCATGTTGGCCTTGGCACCATCCTCGCTCACTGACGAGAGAGCGACCTTGGCGAGAATCTGCTCGTCACCCGCTGTCTTGAAGCAGAGACGGAAGAAACGGCCATTCTCATCCTTCTGCTCGAGAGCATCGAAAGGCTTCGAGAACTCAGCGTAGAAGAAGACCTTCTGGTTCTTGGCCCAACCTTCTGAGAAGCGGTAGCCCTTCACTGCGGTCTCGGAAACCTGCTCGAGTCCGGTCTCGGTGGCGGCATCCCAGCAGCCTCCGTTCATGAGGTCGACCACGTTGGCAGCCTCATCGCTCTGAGGGAATGTGTATCTGTGGAGACCGACCCTCTTGGTAGCGGTCATCTCGGCAGTGATGCCGTAGCGCATCAGAGGCACTGAATAGTAGCCTGGCCTGACGACTTCCCTGGTTCTGTCAGCGTAGGACCAGAGGCCGGACTGAGGATCTTCCTCAGTTCCGCGGGCATAGGTGACATCGCCGACGACAGGCATGAGGGTGATGTCGAAAAGGTCACCTATTCCGGTACCGCTGAGATGGGTGTGGGAGAATCCGATGACCGTTGAATCACTGGCGTGGTAGCCGGAGCACCAGTCCCATGTCTGAGGGATACTGGTGGGGCCGACGTTGACCATGCCGAATGGAACATTGGCACCAACGAAGACGTGGCCGTGCTCACCGCATCCAATCCTTGGATCGACGTAGGAGGTAAGGCTTGCCGCCTTGTCGCTTCCTGTGCATGAGAATGCCATGACAGCGGCAGCGACTGCACCGATCAGATTTATTGCTTTTCTCATCTTGTATTTGATCTTGAAATATAGTCCGGAATAAACACAAAAGAGCCGGCAAGCCGGCCCTTGTCTGCACAGTTAAAGCAGGTGAATGTCCACACCAGGCTTGTCGGTAACCTTACCGATGACCGTAGCCTTGTCGCCGTGCGAGGCGAGGATGTCGATGGCCTTCTGAGCCTCCGCAGCATCCAGGGCGATGACCATTCCGACGCCCATGTTGAAGATGTTGAACATTTCCCTGTGAGGAATCTTTCCGTACTTTTCAAGGAACCTGAAGATCGGCAGGATTGTCCATGAGCCTTCCTCGACCTCGATTCCCTGACCCTCCTGAAGGATTCTCGGAATGTTCTCGTCGAAGCCACCGCCGGTGATGTGTGCCACACCGTGGACATCACAGTTGCGGATCACGTCGAGAACCTGCTTGACATAGATCCTGGTAGGAGTGAGGGCGACAAGTCCGAGCGGCTGGTCGGACTCGAGCTCAGGATAGACCTTGTGGAGATCGAGCTCATTGTCTGAGAAGATCTTGCGGACAAGGCTGAAGCCGTTGCTGTGGACTCCGGTGGAAGCGACTCCGACAAGGACGTCGCCGGCCTTCACCTTGGTTCCGTCGATGAGCTTCGACTTCTCGACCACGCCTGTGGTGTAGCCTGCGATGTCATAC
>JAGHSC010000203.1 GCA_018066065.1 Candidatus Cryptobacteroides faecihippi | reverse complement strand
TGGGTGCCCGCGACCTTTCGATCATCAGCACTCCTCCGCCGAACAGGATTCCTACCCAGACCGAGATCATCCTCTTCGACAAGGAGGAGATAAAGAGCATCATCAACTACGAGCTGAACAGAGGCGGCCAGGTGTTCTTCCTCCACAACAAGGTCGAGGAACTGCCTGCAATCTGTGAGATCCTGCAGAGGCTTGTCCCGGACATGAAGATCTGTGTGGCTCATGGCCAGATGGAGGCCAAGGAGCTTGAGAACAAGATCCTGGACTTCATGCGCGGGGACTACGACATGCTTCTGTGCACCACGATCATCGAGAATGGACTGGACATCCCGAACGCCAACACTATCATCATCAACCAGGCTCAGAACATCGGCCTGAGCGACCTGCATCAGCTCAGGGGACGAGTCGGCAGGTCTGACAGAAAGGGATTCTGCTACCTCATCGTGCCTCCGATGGTGACTCTCACAGAGGATGCCAGGAGGAGGCTCAAGGCCATCGAGGAATTCTCGGACCTTGGAAGCGGCTTCAACATCGCCATGCAGGACCTTGACATCCGCGGTGCTGGAAACCTTCTGGGTGCCGAGCAGAGTGGATTCATCATGGACATGGGCTACGAGACCTACCAGAAGATCCTTTCAGAGGCCATGGAGGAACTTGGGGTGGAGACCGGTGTCCAGACAAAGAAGTCATCCGGTTCATTCATCGCCGACTGTTCGATCGAGACGGACCAGCTTGCGCTGATCCCGGATTCCTACATCGACATCACTGCCGAGAAGATCAGGATCTACAAGCAGCTTGACGGGATAGTGAACGACAAGGAGATCGACATTGAGCGCAAGAAGCTTGAGGACAGGTTCGGATCGATGCCTGAGGAGGTGGACAACCTTTTCATGGTCGTCAAGATACGCAACCATGGAGGCGCGCTTGGATTCGAGAAGATCATAATAAAGAATGGAATGATGATAATGTTCTTCATCTCCAATCCGATGTCTCCTTACTTCAAGTCGAAGGAATTCACCAGGGTCCTTGAGAATGTCAATGCCAACGATAGAATATTCAACATGAAGCAGTCTGAAGGGAAGTTGAAGATCGTCACAAGGGGCATCGACACCCTTCAGAAGGCATTCCAGGTTCTTTCATTGCTTTCAAGATCATGACAAATCTTCTGATAGAAATAGGAAACACCACGCTCAAGGCTTCGTGGAGTGACGGGATGACGCTGGGAAGGTCATTCCGCTACCAGGGAGAGGACATCTTCGGCTACATTTCATCGATCATCGGTGAGAGGAAGCCTGAAGTGATGGTTGTCTGCTCTTCGTTCGTTATGGATGACGGGCAGGTCGACCTGCTTTCATCGATGTGCTGCCGCCTGGTCCTGATGGATCCTTCAAGGACAGAAGAGGTGTGCTCACATGGTTTCCCTTCCTACCTGTCTCCTGACAGGGCTGCATCCCTGATTGCTGCAAGGTACCTTTTCAGTGGCAAGGGCTGCATGGTCTTCGATTTCGGAACCATGCTTACCGTCGACATCATTGAGTCCGACGGTGAGTACGTGGGAGGAAACATTTCCCTTGGAATGAGGACCAGGTTCAAGGCTGTGAACAGGTATTCCAGGAGCCTTCCGCTTGTCGACAACCCTTCAACCATCATGCAGGCAGGCACTTCCACGATTTCTTCCATCGAGTCCGGTGTGGTGTCAGGCATAATGTTTGAAATACAGGGATACATGTCTCTGTTTCCCGAAAAAGAAGTCGTATTTACGGGAGGAGACTCTTTATATTTTGTAAAAAGAATGAAAAATTCCATCTTTGCAGTCTGTAATCTTGTGCTGATGGGATTGGCACTGATTTCATGTGATTATGTCAAAAGGAACGATTAAGAGAATATTCCTTTCCGCCTTGCTGCTTCTTTCCGTGCTTCCTTCGCGTGCGCAGAATGAGGCTTACAATTCGTATTCACCTTACACCATGTTCGGAATAGGTGACATCAACAAGCAGGGAGCCGCCTGGAACAAGAGTATGGGTGGTGTAGGCATCGCTTCCAGAGACAAGAAAGTCATCAACTACCTCAATCCGGCAGCCGTGACTGCCAGGGAGGAGAAGTCTTTCCTTGCCGACTTCGGTCTCGAGGAGGGAAACAGGATCTACAGGCAGGGTGACTACACTTCCGCAAACAACACCTTCAACATCCATAACTTCGTCATCTCATTCCCGGTGTACAAGTCGCTGGCTGTCTATTCAGGATTCACTCCTTACTGTGACCTGGGCTATTCGGTCAGCAATGAAGTCACCGATCCGAATGTGATTGGAAATGTCGGGAATGTCACGAGCTACTCCAAGGGTTTCGGCGGCATGAGCGATGTCTTCATCGGAGCCGGAATCCAGGTTGTCAAGGGTCTTTCAGCCGGTGTTGAGTACCAGCATCTCTTCGGAAATCTTGAGAAGAAGCATGCCATGGAGTTCGGAAACAGCTCATTCAGAAGCATCTACAGTGGCTACAGCATGAACCTCAAGGCTGACGCTGTGAAGTTCGGACTTCAGTACGAGTTTCCTGTAGGCAAGACATTGACTGCCGTTGCCGGAGCCACCTACAAGCTTTCCGCAAACCTCAAGGGTACCGTACAGGACTACGAGTACAACAACATCTCATCAGTGATCGACACCTCAAGGAATGTTATCACGGACCTCAGGAAGAACAAGGGTCTTGTCAAGCTTGCAAGCGAGGCTGCCGTCGGAGTTGCACTCAGAGGTGGTGAGAAGTGGACTGCCGAGGTCAACTACATCTACTCCGACTGGTCAAACACCGGAATGGACAAGGTTCCTGGCTTTGCGAATGTAGGAAACGCTGTCTTCAGTGCTTCAAGGTCGCAGTCGGTACGTGCCGGATTCTCAATTGTTCCAAATCGTAACGACATCAGATATTACAGAAAGAGAATCACTTACAGGGGCGGAGCCTACTGGGATCAGGCATATTGCCAGCTTGATGGTAACAATATTGATGCTTTTGGTCTGACTTTTGGTGTTACCCTTCCGGTGATATGGAACAACGGAGTCTCACTGGGAGTCGATCTTGGACAGAGAGGACTGCACACCGGCAGCATGATCCGGGAACGCTACGTGAACTTCAACATCGGAATCAATGTCTTTGACATCTGGTTCCTGAAGCATAAATATGATTAATAACAATTACGGAACAATAAACAGAGTAGCCATGAAAAAGATTACACTCGCATTGATTACGATTGCAATGGCATTTATCGGAACCAAGGCTTCTGCCCAGGGAAAGTACGGCGCCGACAGCGCTGAATGCATCAAGTATCTCTCTTACTATGTAGAGTACTACAAGAATAAGAATTACGAAGAGGCTCTTCCTAACTGGCGCAAGGCTTACAGTCTCTGCCCTCCAACAGCAAGAGAGAACATGCTCATCCAGGGTTCTTCCCTCATGCAGAAGGAAATCGCAAAGGCTAAGGATCCAGCTCTCCGCAAGGCAAGGATCGACACCCTTCTTACCCTTCAGGACCAGCGTGCAGCTACTTATCCTAAGAGCAAGGTCACAGCTCTCAATAACAAGGGTCTCTACATCGCTCAGTATGTAAAGGACAATCAGTTCATCTATGATGAGTTCGGCAAGATCATCGCGGAGAACGGCGACAAGACAAAGCCAAACCTCTTCCTTCTTGAGCTGAATGCAGCCATCGAGCTTTACAAGGCTGACAAGCTTGGAGCTGAGGATGTCATCAACTGCTATCAGAAGTCTATCGGTCTTCTTGAGCAGATCGGTGATTCCGAGGAGATCGCAAAGGCTAAGTCTGACCTCGAGGGTCTCTTCATCGGAAGCCAGGTTGCAAGCTGCGACAATCTCATCGCTCTCTTCACTCCTCGCTACGAGGCAGCACCTGAGGACATGAATCTCGTCACCAACATCGTCAAGATGCTTGGTTCAACCGAGGGTTGCCAGAACAACGACCTCTTCCTCAAGGCCGTCACAAAGATGCATTCAAACCAGCCTTCAGCAAGCTCTGCCTACTATCTTTACAAGCTTCATTCTTCAAAGGGCAACGCAGAGACTGCAGTCAAGTATCTCGAAGAGGCTCTTGCTTCCGAGGATCTCGATGCTTCAAAGGCTGCAGACTATCAGCTTGAACTTGCCACATATTGTGTCAAGAACAACATGAACGGCAAGGCATTCGAGGCTGCAAAGAAGGCTGCCGAGATGTCTCCTGCAAACCAGGGCAAGGCTTACTACCTCATCGGAACCATCTGGGGTTCTGCAAGATGCGGTGGCAACGAGGTTACCAGCAGGGCTAACTACTGGGTAGCTATCGACTACCTCCAGAAGGCAAAGGCTGCTGACGAGTCTCTCACAAATGACTGCAACAAGCTCATTGGTGCCTACAGTGTCTACTTCCCACAGAAGGCTGAGGCATTCATGTACGACGTTGTCGATGGTCAGTCTTACACCGTCAACTGCGGTGGTATGCACGCCACCACAACCGTCAGGACTCAGAAGTAGTCTGTCTTGAACGGAAAGCTACATATCTTGAAGATGATTGCAACCGCTTCTGCGGTTGCTTTCATCGTCTATTCCTGCAAGGGTAAACTCTCGGAGGCAGAGCAGCTTGATCTTGCCGAGACACCTGTCTCGACTGTCGACAGCATGTTCTTCATCAACACTTCGAACGGCAACCTGGAGATGAGGGTTGAGGCTGAGGTGATGGAGCGCTACGACAACGATTCATGCTCCTACGAACTGTTCCCAAAGGGTCTCTCCGTCTACGCCTACACTGACATGGATGTCCTCGAGACTATCCTTTTCTCGGACAATGCAAAGCATTTCAAGAGCAAGAAGAGGAATGAGGAGTACTGGTCAGCGTTCGGCAATGTTGTCGTTCAGAATGTCATCAAGCAGGAAACGATGGAAACCGACACTCTCTACTGGGATCAGGCCAACAAGGAAATCTACACCGACTGCTATGTGAGGATGTTCTCCGACAAGGGATTCATGCAGGGCTTTGGGATGAGGTCTGACGAGATGGCCAGGAATTCAATTCTCCTGAGGGCTTTCGACAGCTACGGAGTGGTTGTCGAGGACTCAACGAGAGTTGTCATAGATTCGGTCAACTTTATTGGTCCTTTGCTGAAAAAATGATGTTTAATTGAATAAAAATCACTATCTTCGCACCCCAATACCTAATTTTTTTGAAATTATAAATACATAAATAAAATGGCGATTCTTCAAAAAACTCGCGAAAAGGCCGGAATGGCGGTGTCAATCATCATCGCCTTGGCTCTTTTGTCGTCCATCATCGATCCTAGCACTCTCGAGACTGCTTTCAACGCAATGTCTTCAAGGAACGATGTCGGCAAGATTGCCGGCAAGACAGTTTCCTACACTGATTTCCAGCAGGACATAGAGAAATTCACCATGATCAATGAGATGGTATCAGGTTCCTCTGCACAGAATGAGCAGCAGCAGACCCAGGTACGCAACATCGCTTGGCAGAGCCTTGTCGACAAGTATCTCTTCATCAAGAATGCTCAGGCAGCAGGTATCAACGTCGGTGATGAGGAGATGAAGGAACTTCTTGCAGGTGACATGGTTTCTCCGCTCATCTCTCAGAACCCAGCATTCCTCGACGAGAACGGCAACTTCTCAAAGGAAGCTGTTCAGAACCTTGTCTCAAGCATGGCTTCAGACCAGACCGGCAGACTCCAGACTTACTGGGACTACATCCAGAATTCAGTCTACACCCAGCAGTTCTACGCAAAGTACGGTTCACTCTTCTCAGCAAGCAGCTTCCAGAGCCCTGTCGCTCTCAAGAGAGCCATTGCTGACAACAACGTGACCACCAACGTCGACTTCGTTCTCGTTCCGCTTCCATACATGATGGATTCAACAGTCGTTGTCTCTGACTCTGAGATCCAGAAGTACTACAACGACCACAAGAAGCTTTTCCGCCAGAACGCATCCAGGGACATGGAGTATGTTGTCTATGAGGTCAAGCCTTCAGAGAGCGACATCAACGCTGCAAGCGAGGCCATCAGCAACCTCTACGATGAGTTCGCTTCTGCCGAGAACATGAAGTCATTCCTTGCAAGGAACTCCGAGAGATCATATTCAGAGTACTGGTACAAGAATGGTGAGCTCGCAACCGTCAACGCTGACATCGACGCTTTCGTCAGCGCAAACACCGAGGGTGTATCTCCTATCGTCAAGGACAACAACAACGTCTTCTACTCTGCAAAGGTTCTTGCTACCTCACAGATTCCTGACTCTGCTTACGTAAAGCACATCCTTCTTACAGGTACTGATGCAAAGGCAAAGGCTGACAGCCTTTCAGATGCAATCGCCAAGGGTGAGAGCTTCGCAAATGCAGCTGCTTCCTTCTCAGCTGACACCAGGTCTGCTGCAGACGGTGAGCTCGGAAGCCTCGGCTGGATGACCCAGACCTACATGATCCCTGGCTTCGAGTCAGTTCTCACTGCACAGGTCGGCAAGCCATTCGTCCTTACCACCCAGTACGGTACTCATGTCGTTATGGTTTCTCAGAAGACCGCTCCTGTCGTAAAGAAGCAGGTTGCCATCCTCCAGAAGACCGCTCTCGCAAGCAACGAGACCTTCAACGAGTACTATGGCAAGGCCAGCAAGTTCGCAAAGCTTGCAGGTGGCAGCTACGCAGATTACAAGAACGCTGTCGACACCATGGGTCTCTACTCTCATCCAATGAACAACGTTCCTGAGAGCAACGCTACCTATGGAACCATCGATCAGGCCAAGGAGGTCACAAGGTGGCTCTATGACAACAAGGTCGGCAAGGTTTCAGACATCATCACTGTCAACAACAACTACTTCTTCGTGGCTACCGTCAAGGGTATCCACAATGAGGGTATCGCTGAGTACAAGGAAGTTGCCGAGGCAATCCGCCAGCAGCTCTACACCGAGAAGCTCGCTGCCAAGGCTGCTGGGAAGATCGCTTCACAGATTGCCGGCATCAACGACCTCCAGGCAATCGCCGACACTCTCCACACAACTGTCAATTCCGGCATCGACATCAGGTTCGCTGCAATGGCTGGCCAGGGTCTTGATCCTAAGTTCATCGGTACCGCTTCAGTTGCTCCTGAAGGAAAGATCTGCGGTCCTGTCGCAGGCATGATCGGAACTTACATCTTCAAGGTAAACAGCCGCGAGACCGAGGCTTACTACACTGAGACTGATGCAAAGAACGCAGCTCTCCAGATGGCAGGCTACACTTCACAGATGCTTCTCCCTGTCATGATGCAGGATGCAAACGTGAAGGACAACAGAGCAAGATTCTTCTAGTAGAGAATCAACATAAATGACAAGGGGTGGCCAATTGGTCGCCCCTTGTTTTGTTTTTTTGACAACTAATGTTTACATTTGGTTGAATTCGAATAATTTAAATCATTACTGATATGAAAGTATTTCGTTCGATCATTGCTGTTGTGATGGTTTTCATGGCTGCATCGTTCCAGTCAAATGCTCAGAGTCTTCTCGAGGCTGCAAGGAAGAAGGCTGAAAAGGCAACAAACAAGATTGCAGAGAAGGCAGCTGCAGCCATTGTCGGAAAGACAGTGGAGAAAGTTGTTGACAAGACTGCTGAGATGGCTGTCGACAAGGTCACCGAGAAGGTGACTGAAAAGGTTGAGAACAGTGAGCTTGGAAACAAGATCAAGAGTGTAAAGACTTCACTCGACGCTGCAATGGATGCTTCACGTGCCCTTGAGGGAGAAGATGGATATTCTTCCTACAACAGCAGGGAAGTGCTCCAGCCAAGGCGCAGCAGTACTTTCAGCTGGAATGGTGCGATCACATTGAGTTCAGCCACCAATCCGGCACAGCTCATGGCAGAATTCCCTGCTGTCCCTACAGCAGCTCAGATTGCCAATCCTGTGGAGGCTGACCAGATCAATTTCTACAAGGCTCTCAAGGCCGTCACTCTCCGTGCAGAGGCTCTCAATGAGTCCACTACATGTGCCGATGAGGTGAGCGAGGCATGGAGAAAGAAGTTCGAGAAGACCATCCAGGATGCCTTCGGCCTCAGCGCAGAGGACATGGCTCTGCTGAACAGCGGCAACATGTCTCCTGAGGACGAGAAGAGGATCCAGGAGAAGATGAGCATGGCAATGTTCGGAATGACGAATGTTGAGGACAAGATGGATGAGATGTTCAGCGACAGTAAGGAAGATATGCTTGACAACACATTCAAGGAAGTCTTCGCTGTCTACGACAGAAACGATGCAAATCTCAAGAAGTACTACAACTCATCCGCTAAGGAACAGAAGGAGATAATGTCTCTTACCATGAAGGATCCAGAAGCAGGTGAGAAGGCTTCAAGCGATTTCGAGAAGAGATCCAAGGCTTTCATGAAGGAGCAGTCTGCAAAGGATCCTTCCTTCGAGAAGGAGGCCAAGGCATTCTCAACCAAGTTCTCTGCAGAAATCATGAGTGCAATGAAGTCCCAGAGCTCTCCTCTTCTCGGCATGGCAAACTCCATGAAGGATCTTGACAAGAAGATGGCTCCGCTCAAGGAGATGCAGCAGAAGCTTGCAAAGTATCACATGGACATCATGGCTGCTTTCCCTGAGTCATCATTCGACAATGAGGTCGATGGAGCATTCGCAGCAGCAGAGGCCAAGAAGATCGAGGAAATCAAGAAGAAGATCTACGGTTCAGACAAGACTTCAAAGGAGTGGGATGCTCATTTCCAGCAGGTTGAGCAGCTCATCAAGACTTATCGCGAGCGTGCTGCAAAGGTTTGGGCAGCAGACGTCCAGAAGAGATTCGATGCTGTCAAGGGCTACATCGCAAAGGTCATCGAGATCAACCAGCAGGCTGTCGCTGAGGAGATCATCCCTGAGTGCGCAATCTACAGGGTTCCTCTCAACGCTGTCATCAATGCAGGTGACATCCTCGCAGAAGCCTATTCACACTTCCCTTGCAACTACCCTGCAATGTACGAGGAGAGCCTTGCAAAGACCGTTACCCTTGGCGATACACCTAAGCTTGACGGTGCTGTAAAGGGCTTTGCAGACGGAGGCAGCTCTGCCGCACTTCCTGTCTCAGACTTCTGGTATCCAGAGTTCTACGTCTCTTCTTCACTTGCAGACGTTCTTGAAGGAAAGCATCTCGTAAAGCGCGTCTCCGACGGTAACACCATCCAGTACTTCAGGCTTGGCGCAGGCAACTCATGGGCAGCTGATTCTTCATTCAATCCTAAGAACCAGGAGCAGAACAAGTCTGTCGTCAGCAGCGCGAAGTGGACCTCAGAGGACGGCAAGCGTACCGTGGTCTACAATGCAGACGGAGGCTTCCTCCAGCTCCCTGAAGGCGACATCGTCTACCCATTGGCTCTCGAAAAGGTTGCCGACGGCGTAGTCTGGGCAGTCCAGGAGGTTGATGAGAAGGGCAACATCAACATCTACAGGTGCTTCTATAAGATCTAGCATTGAAACGAATATTCACAGCCATCCTCTTGCTGTGCGGACTTCTTGCCCGTGCGCAGGAGGATGCTGTTTTATTCCGCGCCCAGCATCAGACGCAGTGGGATGAGGCTGGGGAATATTCAACCGTGCACCATGCTGCCTGGAAGAACATCTGTGACTTCTTCGAGGTTGACCAAAAGCTTGCTCAGGCAGTCGTCTTCCCTGAAATGGTGCGCTACAACCTCTTCCGCGACAGGATGGAGACTGCAGCCGTGAAGGGCTCGTACGTCTCCCGCGGCACAAAGGCCTTCGATTTCTCGATCGGTCGCTTCCAGATGAAGCCTTCCTTCGTCGAAGGTCTGGAAAAGAGGTGGATGAGATCTGGCTTTCCGGAGGTCTACAAGGCCTATTTCGACACGGAAGACACACAGTTCGCACGCCGAGCCAGGATCGAGCGGCTTTCGGATGACATGTGGCAGTACGTGTACCTGGCGATGTTCATCAAGCTTTTCTACCTTGACTATGGCAGTGTGGACAAGAGTGGGGAATGGAGTCAGGAGGGCATCGAGTCCCTTCCGCCGGAGGATCAGGTCAGACTCCTTGCCACTGCCTACAACCGAGGCTGCCGCTGGGTGAACCCTGGTGTCGGCCCTGTTGAAGAGATTGCTGCCCGCAGCACCGAGCATCACTTCCATCTATCTTTCATGCCCACCGAATCCACCCCGCGCTACGTCTACGGGGACATCGCCCTTCTCCGCTGGGAAGAGCTGGATTAAGGTGTTGACAGGACTCCGACGCGCTGGAGACGTACATCAGAGTACATATCCTGTGGATTTGTTCCCTTGACACCCTGAGGGATGTCCTGTCCCAGTGAGGCAAACAGCTTCTTCCAGTACTCTGGATACTCTCCGTTCCTGTCCTTGAAATTCATTGGCTTCGGCTTGAACACAGGCACTCCGAAGCTTTTGTAGGAGTCTTCCACAAGTTCGGTGCAGTAGTGCTTTCCATTGTCTGGAAGGAACCATTGATCGTAGTCTTCGCCGAGGTATTTCTTGGCATTCGAGATGTACTCGCTGACTCTCCTGTTGTCAGGGAGGCGTTTCACTTCGAAGATGTACTTGTTTCCATGCTTTGATGTGAAGTCCTTGACAAGGGTGTCCAGGGGATGCCTGTCCACTCCATGCTTGATGGTCGCATCGATCACCCACACCTTCCCTTCATCATCCACTTCGAGGATGGCGGTGTGGATGAAATCTATCTCATCTTCGCCTCCAGTCGCTGCCGCGATGGCATCTTCAATGCCGTTGCCTGCATTATTGGATATTCGCCCTACAAAGAGAAGGTCGCCGGTCTGGATTCCTTCCTTGCTTTCATTGATGTGGGGGTTGAGTGCTTTCTGGTCGCTGCGCTTGTGGATCTGGATCTCGATGAGCTTGTAGCAGCTGCGGTCCACGCAGCCTTGGTCGTGGGAGGTGTTGCGTGCGTTGTAGGCGATGTAGGTCTTTCCGTCGTGTGTGATGAATCCTGGAGCGGCGAGGAACCACCTTTCTCCTTCCTCCACCCAGTCATTGAGTGGACAATCGATTGACTGTGAATAGAATCCATGCTGGATGAATGCCCTGAACCTGCAGGCGTCCCCCATTCCCGGGGCGTTGTTGAATTCAGTCGGGAGCAGGAGGTCGAAATCGTCGTCGATCTTCGAGGCGGCACTGTTGTAGAGGTAGTCATCGGCTATGAATTCCATGTCCGTGATGGGGTTGCCTTCGAGGTCGAGATAGCGAAGCACGATCCTGCGGTCGTAGTTGCCCGGGCCAAGCTTGATGCTCTGCCTGTAGTAGAGTTTCAGGAAGTCCCTTTCCGGGATGACAACGCACTGCGAGTCGTGCATCATGTCTTCCAGCACCACTTTTCGGTCGGTAAAGCTTATTCCGTCCTTGGACTTCCACATGCAGAGCTTGTAGCGTCCATCTTCGAAGACGTTTCCTGTCAGCCTGTAGGGGTACTTGTCCTTTGGATTGTAGTTAACTGATTGTTCGACAATGTTTTCCATGATGAGGTCGCTTCCTCCGAGTGGGTTCTCGAACTTCCAGTGGATGAGGTCCTCAGACCATGCGACATACAGGTTGTGTGCAAAGTCCTCCAGCGTGACTCCGTTCTCGACTGCGATGTAGTACATCCTGTACTCCTTTTCGTCAGTCTGGACGATGTTGAAGTAGTTGATGACCTGTTTACCGGCATCTTCATTGTCGAACAGCTCGACAGGTGGCTCCGGAAACTCGATCTCGAATCTTGTGGCCGCAGTCTTGTCCACCCTGGAATCTATGCATGACGACAGCATCGCCAAGACGGCTGCCATTGTCGCGAGAATTCTTTTCATTTCACTCATTGCAGTTGATGCTTGATTCAGAAAGATACGGCTTTTCTGCGCAAATCGGAAATGCTGGATTTCATTGATAATTATCCGTGCCTTTTTTAAAATTGTGTGTAAATAATACACAAAATATTTGGATGTGTAGAAATTACACATTATCTTTGCGGCCTTTTTCCGTTAAAAATTATTGAGATATGAAGAAAGTAATTGTTATGAGAGTTGAGAATGTGATGGTTAGTATGAAGAATGTTGAGATGTGGGAGAAGAAGAATGAGGGTTGTATGGATTATGGAAAGAAGAGGGAGGAGTATTTGAAGGGAAGTTTTGTGAAGTTGAAGTTGAAGAGTGGATTGGGTGAGGATTTGGAGAGGTTGATGTTTTTGAGGAGAAGGATGGAGGGGATGAGGTTGTATGTGGTGAGTGGTTATGAAAGGAGTTTGGTTGGTAGGTTGTTGGAGAATTTAGGAATAGGTGTGGATGGGATGTTTGGTAGTGTTGGGAAGGTGTTGGATGAGTATGGGGTAGAGAAGGAGAATGTGGTGGTGTTTGGAAATGAGGATGATGTGAAGGTTTGTGAGGAGTTGGGGATTAAGGGAGTTGAGGGATTGGAGGATGTTTGGGGAGGAATTGGATTGAGGAGAAGTTGATGAGGAGAGGGGGAAATCCCTCTCCGGAGGGGCTGAAGTTATGTGGTATAAAAGTAGAATAAAAACTAAATTTGCGTAAAGGATATGATAGTAGTAGCAAACAAGAGAAAGAAGATGGAGACCCTGATGAAGGAGTTTCCTGGATGCATTGTCATTGATGTGACTTCAAATAGCAAGGATGGGGACTTTGTCAAGTTCTCACCGTTCTATCCTCACGGAGGCATTCCGGTGCCGGGAATGAACC
>JAGHSC010000215.1 GCA_018066065.1 Candidatus Cryptobacteroides faecihippi | reverse complement strand
GCGTTAGGGGCCTCCAGGCCGTCGGTCTGGGCGTAGGCGGGGTAGATTCCGATGCCCCCCGGCACGTTGCACGGGATCTTGTGAAGGGCATCGATAGGATAATATGACTTGTGCCTTGCTGAGGTGCCACCCCATGAGCGTGAGGTGTCCGCCGGCAGAGCTGCCCATGATTCCGATCCTGTTCGGGTCGAGACCTCTGGAGGCAGCCTCACTCCTGACGACTCTGATGGCGCGCTGGAGGTCCTCCCATGCACATGAGTGCTTTGCAAGTCCGACCGGCCTAGGGGTACGGTACTTCATGGTGACAACAGTCATTCCGAGGGCGTTGAGATAGCGGCGTGCCGGAGCGACCTCGAATCCGTCAGGGTCGTTGCCTTCGTAGGAACCTCCGGAGTAGATGATCTGGATGGCATCGGTCTTCTTGACTGCAGGGATGTGCCACTCGATGTAAGGATGGCAGAGATGCTCCTGCGCATCAGGCATCTTGCCCTCAGGCCAGATTTCCTCCCTGATAAGTTCCTTGCGGTCAGCATCGCTTCCGAAGCGATCGTAGATGCTGACTTCCTCTCCAAGGTTGCCGACGAAGTTCATCTGCGTCATGAACTCAATGGCTCTGTCGAAGCCAAAGGCTCCATGCGGCTTGTCCGGGAAGAGATGGACTTCAGCAGGGATGTGCATGCGCCTGAGCTGTCTGTAGATGAGAGTCGAAGCATTTGGAGTGTAGACGTCGTTGCCCCCATGGAGAAGGCACATAGGGCAGGTCTTCTCATCGAACTTGAAGACCTCGCTGAGCTTCACGTCAGGTCCATAGCCCTGGCGGGTGGCTGGGGTGCCAAGTTCACCGTCCGTGGTAGCATAGGCTGGTGCATTTACAATCGCCCAGTTGATGTGGCAAGGGACATCATCCAGTGCATCGACCTTTTCGTAGGCAGGGGTCTGCGAGCTGGTTCCAAGGAGAAGGGCAAGATGTGAGCCTGCCGACATTGAGACAGTTCCGATCTTTTCAGGATCGAATCCACGCTTTGCAGCCTCGCTTCTGACCATCCTGACGGCACGCTGTCCATCCTCCCACGCAGTCTGATAGACCGGGAGTCCTTCAGGACGCGGAGTCCTGTAGACGAACTTGACGCACTGGTAGCCGCGCTTGGTGAGTTCCTGATGCCAGAACTCCACAAGGTCGACATCGCAGCATGAATAATAGCCGCCGCCTGAGATGAGGATCATGCAGGCACCGTTCCTGGTCTCGGGAGACGGAGCATCGTACCAGTCCAGGTAGGCCACGCGGTGCTTCTTGGGATTGAATCCCTCCGCACTGACTTCGTTTGTCATCGCTGCGATCTGGGAGTCGGAAGCATGAGGCATCTTGCCCTTCGGCCAGATGGTCTCGCGCTGCTGAGCCACGGAAGTAGCGACAATGATGAGCATAGCGCTCAATGTTGCTGCCAATCTTTTCATTGTCTTGAAGAATTTAAAAAAGAAGCACCCCCGTTGGGAATCGAACCCAAACCATCGGAACCGGAATCCGATATTCTATCCGTTAGACTACAGGGGCGTTACACAAAAGTAAGAAAAAAAGACTCCGCAAACAACGAAAAACGCATTTTCGCCACAGCCTTGAGGAAATTTAAGCGTTTTATGCCACATTTTCATCATTCCTTTGACATCATTTTGTCAAACCAACTTTTTAACATATATTTGAGATAAATATCTTAACAAAAAGAAGCATGAAGAAAGCTTACATATTCCCCGGCCAGGGCTCGCAGTTCCCAGGCATGGCAAAAGACCTGTACGAGGCCAATGCCGCTGCGAAGGAACTTCTCGAGAAGGCCAACGACATCCTGGGATTCAGGATCACAGACATCATGTTCGAAGGCACGGCCGAAGACCTCAAGGCAACCCGCGTCACACAGCCAGCAGTGTTCCTTCACTCCGTTGTACTGACGAAGTGCATCGATGGATTCGCTCCAGACATGGTCGCAGGACACTCCCTTGGCGAGTTCTCAGCACTTGCTGCAGCAGGAGCGATCAGCTTCGAGGATGCGCTCCGCCTTGTCTACCTCCGCGCAACGCAGATGCAGGCATGCTGCGAGAAGGTTCCTGGATCCATGGCCGCAATCATCAACCTCTCTGAAGAAAAGATCGAAGAGATCTGCTCCTCATGCAGCGGCATCGTGATTCCGGCGAACTACAACAGCGATGGCCAGATCGTCATCTCCGGCGAGAAGGAAGCCATCGACGAAGCTTGCGCAAAGGCAAAGGAGGCCGGAGCGAAGAGAGCTCTCCCTCTCCAGGTCAGCGGAGCATTCCACTCCCCTCTCATGGAGCCTGCCCGCATCGAGCTTGGAAAGGCAATCGAGCAGACCCCTGTCTCAGTCCCTGTCTGCCCTGTCTACCAGAACGTGACCGCCCAGCCTACAACAGACCCTGAGATCATCAAGGCGAACCTCCTCGCCCAGCTCACATCCCCTGTCAAGTGGACACAGACAGTCAAGAATATGCTCGCAGATGGAGCGCTCAGCTTCACGGAGCTTGGTCCCGGTGCGGTTCTCCAGGGGCTCGTGAAGAGAATTGCCGGTCCAGTAGAAGGATTGGAAATCAACGGAATGTCAACAATTCAACTCTAAAATAAACTAATACCGATATGGCAAAGGAAAAGAAATTCATCACCTGTGATGGCAACACTGCCGTAGCGAACATCGCATACCTGTTCAGCGAGCATGCCGCCATCTATCCCATCACGCCATCCTCACCGATGGCAGAGAACATCGACGAATGGGCAGCTCACGGAAAGAAGAACCTCTGGGGCGAGACCGTCAAGGTAACCGAACTTCAGAGCGAGGCAGGCGCATCCGGCACCGTGCATGGATCACTCCAGGCCGGAGCCCTCACGACGACCTACACCGCATCACAGGGTCTCCTTCTCATGATCCCTAACATGTACAAGATTGCAGGCGAGATGCTTCCAGCCGTCTTCCACGTTTCAGCACGTGCACTTGCATCACATGCACTTTCGATCTTCGGAGACCATCAGGATGTAATGGCATGCCGCCAGACCGGCTTCGCACTCCTCGCTTCAGGCTCAGTCCAGGAAGCCCAGGACCTCGCAGCAGTCGCACATCTTTCCGCCATCAAGTCAAGCATTCCTTTCCTCCACTTCTTCGACGGCTTCCGCACCTCACACGAGATCCAGAAGGTCGAGGCTCTCGACGAGGATGACCTCAGGAAAATGGTCAGCAAGAAGTCCCTCGAGAACTTCAAGGCAAGAGCACTCACACCGGAAGCACCTGTCACAAGGGGAACAGCCCAGAACGGAGACGTCTACTTCCAGGCAGTCGAGTCCAGGAACCAGTTCTATGATGCAGTTCCGGACATCGTGGCACGCTACATGGGAGAGATCAGCGAGCTCACCGGAAGGGAGTATCGTCCGTTCACCTACTACGGAGCACCGGACGCAGAGAACATCATCGTCGCAATGGGTTCCGTAACAGAGACGATCAAGGAAACCATCGACTACCTCTGCAGGAAGGGCAGGAAATACGGTCTCATCACCGTTCACCTCTACCGTCCTTTCGCCGAGAAGTACTTCCTCAAGGTCCTTCCAAAGAGCGTCAGGAGAATCGCAGTCCTCGACAGGACCAAGGAGCCAGGATCACTCGGAGAGCCTCTCTATCTCGATGTCAAGGCTCTCTTCCAGGGCAAGGAGAATTCTCCGCTCATCATCGGAGGCCGCTACGGTCTTTCATCAAAGGACACCACTCCTGCACAGATCGTGGCTGTCTACGACAACCTCGAGCAGAAGGAGCCTAAGAACGACTTCACCATCGGCATCGTCGACGATGTGACCTTCAAGTCACTCTCGATCAAGAACGAGATCTCAATCGTCAAGCCAGGAACCACGGAGTGCAAGTTCTACGGCCTCGGCTCTGACGGTACTGTCGGCGCAAACAAGAACACCATCAAGATCATCGGTGGACACACCGACCTCTACAGCCAGGCTTACTTCGACTATGACTCAAAGAAGTCCGGCGGCTACACCTGCTCACACCTCAGGTTCGGAACCTCCCCTATCAAGGCTCCTTATCTCGTCTCCACCCCAGACTTCGTTGCCTGCCATGTTCCTTCCTACCTCAGGAAGTATGACGTGCTCAAGGGCATCAAGCAGGGCGGAACCCTCCTCCTCAACAGCATCTGGGACGAGGCTGAGACAATCGAGAGGATCCCTGACAACTGCAAGGCAATCATCGCCAGGAAGAACATCAAGCTCTACATCATCAATGCGACCAAGATCGCTGCCGAGATCGGCCTGGGCGGAAGGACAAACACCATCCTCCAGTCAGCATTCTTCAAGATCACAGGCATCATTCCTTACGAGGATGCAGTGAAGTACATGAAGGAGGCAATCGTGAAGAGCTACGGAAAGAAGGGCGAGAACATCGTCAACATGAACTACGCTGCCGTCGACCGTGGCGGTGAGTACACCGAGGTTGCAATCCCTGCAGAGTGGGCAAGCATCACCACAAAGTTCGAGACTCCTAACAAGGAACGTCTTGCTCCAGGCTTTGTGAAAGATGTCGCCGATGTCGTCAACGCCCAGTGCGGAGACTCGCTTCCAGTAAGTGCATTCATGAACTACGCTGACGGAACAATGCCGGCAGGCACATCCGCATTCGAGAAGCGCGGTGTCGCAGTCACAGTCCCTGCATGGGATCCGGAGAAGTGTATCCAGTGCAACAACTGCGCATTCGTCTGCCCTCACGCTGCAATCCGTCCATTCCTCCTCACCGACGAAGAGGCCGCTGCAGCTCCTGCCACCCTCAAGACAGCTCAGGGCAAGGCAGTACTCAAGGACTACAAGTTCACTCTCGGAATCTCAGTCGACGACTGTACCGGTTGCGGCAACTGCGTCGATGTCTGTCTCTCAAAGGAGAAGTCTCTCGCAATGGTTTCCTACGAGACCCAGGTCAAGGAGCAGGAGAACTTCGACTACCTCAACTCAAAGGTCGGCTACAAGCAGGTTGTCGACAAGAAGGCAAACCTCAAGAACTCTCAGTTCGCACAGCCACTCTTCGAGTACAGCGGCGCCTGCGCAGGCTGCGGCGAGACTCCATACATCAAGAACATCACACAGCTCTTCGGTGACCACATGATGATCGCCAATGCTACCGGATGTTCTTCAATCCACGGAGCATCATTCCCTGCATCCCCTTACTGCACAGACGAGAAGGGACACGGTCCAGCATGGGCAAACTCACTCTTCGAGGACTTCTGCGAGTTCGGTCTCGGAATGCATCTCGGCTCTGAGCGTCTCCGTGACACTCTCGCAGCCCAGTTCCAGGAGATCGTCGAGAACGGCCACAACGAGGAGGTCAAGGAGCTTGCTGCCAAGTGGCTCGCCAACAGAGGCGACTATGCAGTCACCCGCGAGGTTGCAGACAAGATCGTCCCTCTCCTTGAGGGCAAGGATTGCGAGCGTGCAAAGAAGATCATCAGCCTCAAGAACTTCATCCCTGCAAGAAGCCAGTGGATCATCGGTGGTGACGGCGCAAGCTACGACATCGGCTACGGCGGACTCGACCACGTCATCGCTTCAGGCGAGAATGTCAACATCCTCGTCCTCGACACCGAGGTATATTCAAACACCGGCGGACAGTCTTCAAAGGCAACCCCTGCAGGTGCGATCGCCAAGTTCGCAGCCAGCGGAAAGAAGATCCGCAAGA
>JAGHSC010000232.1 GCA_018066065.1 Candidatus Cryptobacteroides faecihippi | reverse complement strand
ATCATGAAGGCACTGACCGTCGTGTTGAACGAGAAGCTCTCGATGTCGGACTGCTCCTTGCCGATGAGCTTGTGGAGTGACTTGAGCTCGGCAGGTGTGGCCTTCTCATCGGAAACTGCAACCTCGTCTCCATCGAAGAAGAGTCTCCAGAAACGCTTGAGGAAACGGTTGACACCGTCGATACCCTTAGTGTCCCAAGGCTTGCTCTGCTCGAGAGGTCCGAGGAACATCTCGTAGAGACGGAGGGTGTCAGCACCGTAGTCGTCGCAGATCCTGTCCGGATTGACAACATTGAACATGGACTTGGACATCTTCTCGACTGCCCACCCGCAGATGTACTCACCGTTCTCGAGGACAAACTCAGCGTCAGCGAATTCAGGTCTCCATGCCTTGAAGCCTTCAAGGTCGAGGCGGTCGTTGCGGACGAGGCTGATGTCGACATGGATCTCAGTGGTCTCGTACTGGCTCTTGAGGCCACATGAGACGAACTTGTTGGTGCCGACGATCCTGTAGACGAAGCTTGAGCGGCCCTGGATCATACCCTGGTTGATGAGCTTGCGGAAAGGCTCATCCTCACAGACATAGCCGAGGTCGTAGAGGAACTTGTCCCAGAAGCGGGAGTAGATGAGGTGGCCCGTGGCATGCTCGGTACCTCCGATGTAGAGGTCGACGTCACGCCAGTACTCATCGACCTTGCGGTCGACAAGGGCATCACCGTTCTGAGGATCCATGTAGCGGAGATAGTAGGCGCTGGAACCAGCGAAGCCCGGCATGGTGCTGGTCTCGAGAGGATAGCCCTCGTAGGTCCAGTCCTTTGCCCTTGCAAGAGGTGGTTCACCATTCTCGGTAGGCTTGAACTCATCGATCTCAGGGAGCATCAGAGGAAGCTTGTCGAATGGAAGCGGTGTAGGGATGCCGTCCTTGTAGTAAATAGGGAACGGCTCACCCCAGTACCTCTGGCGGCTGAAGATGGCGTCACGGAGCCTGTAGTTGACCTTCCTGTGGCCGATGCCGTTCTTCTCGACATAGTCGATGGCGGCAGGGATGGCCTCCTTGACATCAAGCCCGGTGAGGAAACCGGAGTTCATCATCTTTCCTGCCTTCGCGTCGAAGCTCTGCTCGCTGACATCGCAGCCCTCGATGAGAGGGATGATCGGGAGGTTGAACTTCTTTGCGAATGCATAGTCGCGGCTGTCGTGTGCAGGTACTGCCATGATGGCACCTGTGCCGTAGCCCGCGAGCACATATTCAGAGATCCAGACAGGAACCTTCTCGCCTGTGAGAGGGTTGACTCCGTAGGATCCGCTGAAGACACCGGTAACTGTCTTTGTCTCGGCGATTCTCTCGCGCTCCGTCTTCTTGCGGACAGAAGCGACATACTCCTCGACGGCAGCCTTCTGCTCCGGAGTTGTGAGAAGTTCGACGAGATCGCTCTCAGGAGCAAGCACCATGAAGGTAACTCCGAACATGGTGTCTGCGCGGGTTGTGAATATGGTGACATCGTGCTCCGTCTCTCCATTGTAGCACTTGAAGACTGCCTCGCAGCCATAGGACCTTCCGATCCAGTTGCGCTGCATCTCCTTGAGGGAGTCTGTCCAGTCGATCTTCTCGAGACCATCGAGAAGCCTTCCGGCATAGGCGGACACCCTGAGCTGCCACTGCTTCATCTTCTTCTGCTCCACAGGGAAGCCACCGCGGACGGAGAATCCATCCTTTACCTCATCGTTGGCAAGGACGGTCCCAAGGCCTGCACACCAGTTGACGGCAGTCTCACCCTGGTAGGCGATGCGGTAGTTCATCAGCATGTCGGACTTCTCCTTCTCGGAGAATGCATTCCACTGCTCTGCGGTGAATGCCTCGTGATCGGAGCATGCGGCATTGACGGCTGCGCTGCCACCCTTCTCGAACGCAGCGATGAGATCCTCGACAGGACGAGCCTTGTCTGCATCGTTGTCGTACCATGAGCCGAACATGTTGAGGAATGCCCACTGGGTCCACTTGTAGTAGCCTGGGTCACAGGTCCTTACCTCACGGTCCCAGTCATAGGAGAATCCGATGCGGTCCATCTGCTGGCGGTAGCGGTTGATGTTGTTGACAGTCGTGACTTCAGGATGCTGTCCGGTCTGGATGGCATACTGCTCAGCAGGGAGACCGAATGAGTCGTAACCCATAGGATGAAGGACATTGAAGCCCTTGAGTCTCTTGTAGCGTGAATAGATGTCGCTGGCGATGTAGCCGAGAGGATGTCCTACATGAAGGCCCGCACCTGAAGGGTAAGGGAACATGTCCAGAACATAGTACTTTGGCTTTGAAGAATCTTCCCTTGACTTGAAGGTTCCGTTCTCGGCCCAGAAGGCCTGCCACTTGCTTTCAATTTTCCTGAAATCGTAATCCATTGGTGTATCTATCTTTATTTGTCTTTCTTTTTCCTGCCCGCCTTCTCGAGGCGGAAATCGATGTACAGAGACATCTCCGACTTGACTTTCTGCCCATCCACCTTGCCCGGCTTCCAGTCAGGCGAAGCACTGATGATGCGCACGGCCTCAGCCTCCAGCATCGGGTCAGAGCCCTTCACCACAGTCACTTCCCCGACCTTTCCACGCTCATCGATGATGAAGTCGACCAGGACACGTCCCTGGATGCCCTGCGCCTGAGCCTCCTTCGGATACTTCATGTAGGTGTAGACCCACTTCTGAAGGAAGAACTTAGGGTCCGGGCTGCCGTAGAACGTCGGCCTGACGTCACAGTCGTAGAACGGGATGGCTCCCTTCGACGAAGCGAGGCTTCGGGCATGCTCGGAAGGGTTGAATATCGGCTTCGGGCCGTTTGCGAGGGCAACGGAGTAGCTGTAGATGTACTCGAGTTCCCTCTCCATGTTGTCGTAGTCGAGGATGGAAGGTGTGTCCTTCTCAGTGTCATGCTCCATGTACTGTCCGGTCGTGAACATGACGGACGGGATTCCCTTCTCGTAGAAGGCCCTGTGGTCGGAAGGATAAGGCTCCTGCGCGGTGATCTTAGGGACGATAGGCTGCAGTTCCCCCGAGAGGGACTGGGCGATTGCATTCATGTCGGCATTGGAGCAGGTGTAGGCATAGAAGCCGTTGTAGCCGGTGCCGAGCATGTCGAGGTCGATCATGGCATCGATGTTCGCGGCATCCCCGAACGAGCGGTTGAGGAAGTACCACGAACCGACGAATCCTTGCCTTGATGCACCGAACGCAACCAGGAGGACCGACCTTCTCAGAAGAAGGTTGTTCGTCTGGAGCATCCTTGCGAGCTCGAGCATCATGGCCACGCCGGAAGCATTGCCGTTCGCTCCATGGAAGACCTTCTCCACTTTCTGCCCGTCAACGGTGAGCGAGCCGACGCCGAGGTTGTCCATGCGGGCGCCGATGACGATGTAGCGGTCACGCAGGGACTTGTCGGTCCCCTGGATGAAGGCGGTCACGTTGCATGAGCGGAGGGTGTCTCCGTTCTCCTGCTTGATGCCGAAAGGGTCTCCGGACGCACCGGTAAGCACGTCCACACCGTAGGACTTGAGTGTCTTGGTCACATATTCAGCTGTCATCATCTCACCTTCGGAGCCTGCGGCGCGTCCCTCCATCATGGAAGAGGCGACCATTCCGACATGGCTCTTGAGAGCCTTGACGGTCTCGCTGTCCCTGAGGCTTTCAAGGGCACCGGGACGGTACTGCGCAGAGGCGGACAATGAGGCAATGGCCATGATGGCCAATGCTGCTATGAATGCTGCTGTCTTCTTCATGGCTGTCTGTTTTCTAGGATCCAGACGCCTTCAGGGCAAAAATCCTGCCCTTTCACATCCTTGATGGAGGCGGCGATTGAGATGACGTCGTCGGTCGCGCATATTCCCACACCCGTGAATGAGTTCCCGAACGGAAGCATGCGTGATGGATAGCCCTTCTCCTGAAGCTGGGCAGCATAGCGTTCTGCGTTCGCCTGGCTGGAGAAGGCGCCAAGGATGATGATGTAGCGTGGAAGGGGTTCAGTGGTCCTGATGCCGCCGAACCTGGCCGGGCCAAGGACCTTCTCGCCCTTGAGCGCCTCCACGGCGGCGACGGAGTCTGCAAGATGCCTGCGGAGAGCCTCGGCTGCGGCAATGGAGTCCTTGCGCGCCTTCAGGGCGGCGGCCTCCTCCTGCCTGATGCACTCAGCCATGACGGCGATGTCCTCCGAGGTAGGCCTTCCGGCCAGCTTTCTGAGGAAGTCGCATCCCGTCAGCATGAGCAGCAGAGGGAGCAGCAAGGCTATGGTTCTGATCATCTTGTTCATAACTTACAAAGTTAACCAAATATTCTCCTTGCACAAAATTTATGAATATGAGGGGAAAAGCGTATCTTTGTAAGATATAGCAGACAACAAGAGAAAAAACATAAATATCATGGCTAGGGAAATCAAGTTTTCATTGGTATACCGCGACATGTGGCAGTCTTCAGGAAAGTACGTGCCACGCGTGGACCAGCTCGTGGAAGTGGCACCTGCGATCATCGACATGGGCTGCTTCGACAGAGTCGAGACAAACGGTGGTGCATTCGAGCAGGTGAATCTCCTCTTCGGAGAGAACCCTAACGTCGCAGTCCGCAAGTGGACGGCACCGTTCCACAAGGCCGGCATCCAGACCCACATGCTCGAGAGAGGCCTCAACGCACTCAGGATGAACCCGGTACCTGCAGACGTCAGGAAGCTGATGTTCAAGGTCAAGAAGAAGCAGGGCACCGACATCGCACGCTCATTCTGCGGCCTCAACGACCACAGGAACCTCAGGCGCTCCGTCGAGTTCGCAAAGGAAGGCGGGATGATCTCGCAGGTCGCCCTCTCGATCACGAACTCCCCTGTCCACACCGTGGATTACTACATGGGAATCGTCGACAAGGTCGTCGAGTACGGAGCCGATGAGATCTGCCTCAAGGACATGGCCGGAATCGGAAGGCCTACCTTCCTCGGCCAGCTCGTTGCCGGCATCAAGAAGAAGCACCCTCAGATCAAGGTCCAGTACCACGGCCACACCGGCCCTGGATTCTCCACAGCCTCGATGCTTGAGGTTGCAAGGGCAGGCGCCGACTACCCCGACGTCGCAGTGGAGCCGCTCTCATGGGGAAAGGTCCATCCTGACGTCATCACCATCAGGGAGATGCTCAAGGCCGACGGATTCCTCGTCAAGGACCTCGACATGGACGCCTACATGGAAGTGCGCCGCCTGACCCAGAAGTTCATCGACGACTTCCTCGGCTACTGGATCAACCCAGCCAACGCAAAGATGAGCTCCCTCCTCGTAGGCTGCGGCCTTCCTGGCGGAATGATGGGCTCCATGATGGCCGACCTCAAGGGCTTCCAGAATGCGATCAACGCCACCGAAAGGGCTCACGGACGTCCTGAGATCAGCCTCGACACCCTGATGGTCAAGCTCTTCCAGGAAGTTGAATATGTGTGGCCTCGACTTGGCTACCCTCCACTCGTGACTCCGTTCAGCCAGTACGTCAAGAACACCGCGCTGATGAACCTTCTCAACACCTTCAACGGAAAGCCTCGCTGGACAACCATCGACAAGGACACCTGGGGAATGATCCTCGGCAAGATGGGCAAGCTCCCTGGGGAACTCGCTCCGGAGATCGTCGCCCTCGCAAAGGAGAAGGGCCTCGAGTTCTACACCGGCGACCCTCAGGATCCGTATCCGGACGAGCTGCCTAGGTTCCAGCAGATGATGAAGGAAGAAGGCTGGGACGAGGGAGAGGACCAGGAAGAGCTCTTTGAGTTCGCGATGCACGAGCGCCAGTACCGCGACTACAAGTCAGGCGTCGCCAAGCAGCGCTTCAATGCCGAGCTCGAGGACCTCAAGAAGAAGGCCGGCGCACCCATCGTCGTCAAGAGGCCTGTCGTCGAGAAGCCTAAGTTCGACGTTGAGGAATATGCAAGCCGCTACCCTCATGCCGTTCCGGTACAGGCTCCTGCCAAGGGACAGCTGCTCTGGCAGGTCGACGTCGAGGATGACTCAGTCGCTCCGATCGCCGGCACGGAAGTCAAGGCTGGCAAGGGCATCGGCTTCGTCCAGACCTACTACGGCATGGAGGAGCTTGTCCCTGCAGTGGACGGACGTATCGTCGCCACCCTCGGCAAGCAGGGAGACCGGGTTGCCAAGGGCGAGATCGTGGCATTCGTCGAGCCTCAGGCATAGCCCGTCATGAAGAAGGTTCTCAACATACTGATCCTCGCAGCGGCATCGCTCGTGCTCATGTCCTGCTCCAAGGAAACGGAACTCAGCGTCTCGAAGGACTCCTTCTCCGTCAGCGGAGACAAGGAAAGCATCGAGACCTTCGACATAGTATCCAACACCGAGTGGGCGATCACGGTCTCTGAAGGCTGGATCGTCCCGACTCCGGTCGGAGGAAGCGGAACCTGCCTGGTAAAGGTAAGGTTCATGGCCAATCCCGACAGGGAGGCCAGGAAGGGCACCCTCACCGTGGCCACCAAGGACGGGGCTCTCAGCAAGACGATCTCCGTCGACCAGACCGCGATGACACCGAAGTTCCCGCTCATCGACAACAACATCATAGCGCACAGAGGCGCGCGCCTTGAATATTCACTCCCGGACAATTCCATCGCTGCGCTGAAGAAGGCGATCGAGCTGAACTGCTACGGCAGCGAATGCGACATCATCGCCACCGCAGACGGCCAGGTTGTGGTCACCCATGACACGAAATGGGGTGGAAAGTACATCAAGGATGAGACCTACGAGACGCTGAAGGGGCTGAAGAAGCTGTCGAACGGCGAAGACCTGCCTCTCTTCAGGGACTATCTCAAGACAGCGATGTCCGGAAACGGCACAAAGCTCTTCGTCGACGTCAAGAGCCTCAGCGACGAGGCCGGTGGCAATGAAGTCTCGATCCGCGCAGGCATCGGGGCTGCCAGGATCGTCAAGGAACTTCATGCCGAGGAATACGTCCGCTTCATCGTGGGACGCGCAGCCGTCTACAATGGAGTCAGCCCGGAAGTCAAGGGCGCATGGCCGATGGCCTACATGAACCAGGAGGCCACGCACACCACATTCGAGAACATGGGCTGTACCTGGGGCAATTTCGACATCAGTGCCTTCGGTCTGGACGACACGAAGCTTGCCGGATGGCAGTCTGCCGGAATCATCGTCAGCTTCTACAACATCGACACGGACGAGCAGATTGCATGGTGGCTGCCTCACAGGAAAGACGTGATGGCCTGCACGAACTACCCACACAAGCTGCTCCAGACTCTCGGGCTGAGAGAGTAGCCGATGGATTTCAGGGAAAGGATCCGCTCTGCGGTGGCAAGGATTCCGAAAGGAAGGGTAGCGACCTATGCCCAGGTGGCACAGATCGCGGGATTCCCGGCCACGTCCGCACGCGCCGTCGGCAATGCCATCCACTCCAACACCGACCCGGTTGCAGTCCCCTGCCACCGGGTTGTGAACTCCCAGGGCTTTCCCGGCAGCAACTACGGGATGGGAGGACCGGAGGTCCAGAGACAGCGTCTTGAAGCCGAAGGGGTCACATTCATCGGCGGGCACGTCGACATGGACCGATTCGGAATGACCGTCGAGAGGCACCCTCTCGAGCCTTTCCTCCCAGAGAATGGAAGGATTCTGTTTCTGGGAAGCTTCCCTCCGCCGAAGGCCAGATGGAGCATGGACTTTTTCTACCCTAACTGGATCAACGACTTCTGGAGGATCATGGGACTTCTCCACCACCAGGACGCACATCACTTCGAGATTCCGGGAGAGAAGCGCTTCGACAAGGACGCAATCGTGGAATTCTGTGAGACGCAGGGACTTGCCTTCTTCGACACCGCGACCAGCGTCTGCCGCCTCAAAGGCAACGCCAGCGACAACTTCCTGGAAATCCTGGAACCGACGGACGTCTCTTCACTGCTCTTGAATATTCCCGGGTGCGAGACAATTGTGACCACCGGAGGCAAGGCGAGTGAGGAACTGGCAGCCGGGATAGGTGT
>JAGHSC010000129.1 GCA_018066065.1 Candidatus Cryptobacteroides faecihippi | reverse complement strand
ATCTACTTCACGGGAGAGAACCTTACCTACTGGTCACCTCTCAAGAAGGTTACGGACTATCTCGATCCTGAGTCTGCATTCTCACGTACGTCGGCAAGCTTTGCCCGTGCTTCAGGATCCGATGTCGCTGACCATCTTGCCTATCCATGGCAGAAGAGCTACATGTTCGGTATTGACATAACATTCTAGCATGGAGGACATCACAATGAAAAGAACAATCATCATAGCTATCGCAATGGTCTTCGGGTTCGTGTCCTGTGACCTCCTCGACACCGTACCAAGCTCTACCTTGGCCCCGGAGAACTACTTCAAGACGGAGACAGACCTTCAGCTCTTCTCCAACACATTCTACAACAACCTTCTTGACAAGGAACCATTCGACGAGATCTCTGACCACATGACGCAGAACAGCCTCAGTGCGGAGATGCGTGGTCTGGACAACAGGAACATCCCTGCCACAGGCGGTGGCTGGACATGGACCAACCTCAGGAAGATGAACACTCTTCTCGCCAACGTCGGCAACTGCTCTGACAAGGCTGCAGTTGACAAGTACGTCGGCCTCACAAAGTTCTTCAGGGCATTCTTCTATTTCGAGAAGGTCGTCCGTTTCGGCGATGTTCCTTGGATCGACAGGGAGCTTGCCTCCGATGACGAGGCTCTCTATGCACCTAGGGACAGCCGCGAGGTCATCCTCCAGCACATGATCGAGGACATCGATGAAGCCATCGCAAAGCTTCCTGAGTCAGTCAACCCTTACAGGGTCAACAAGTGGACCGCACTTGCTCTCAAGGCTCAGTTCTGTCTCTTCGAGGGTACCTTCAGGAAGTATCATGCAAATGATGCATTCGCAGTCAAGGGAACGGATTATTCCGTGTTCCTCCAGCTGGCTGCAGATGCTGCTGAGCAGATCATCAAATCAGGCAAGTACGGTCTCGCAAAGGATTATCTCATGCTCTTCGCCGAGCCTGACGCTGACAAGGATGAGTTCATGCTTGCAATCAAGAATGACTTCAGCCTTGCAATCTTCAACAACAGCACTGCCTACGCAATCATGCCTACCCAGGGCTGCCCTGGCCTCACCAAGAAGTTCGTCGACTCCTTCCTCATGAAGGATGGAAGCCGCTTCACCGACAAGGAAGGCTGGGCTACGATGACATTCAAGGATGAGGTTGCTGACCGTGACCCTCGCCTTGCTTGCATCATCAGGACCCCGGGCTACATGAGAATCGGCGGCACAGAGGTTCTCGCTCCTGAGATCTCCAGCTCAAACACCGGCTACCAGCTTGCAAAGTACGCCATGGACTGCACCCTTGAGGGTGTCGACCGTGTCTCAAGGTCATTCAACGACATCCCTGTCTACCGCTATGCCGAGGTCCTTCTCATGTACGCTGAGGCAAAGGCAGAGCTCGGTACCATCGAACAGTCGGATGTCGACATGACGATCAACAAGCTTCGCGCAAGGGTCGGCATGGTACCTATGACACTTGCCGACATCACCCTCGACCCATATCTCTCATCTCCGGAGTTCGGCTACCACAACCAGATCCTCCTTTCCGATGCCAAGGCCGCAACGATCATTGAGATCCGTCGCGAGAGAAGCATCGAGCTTGCCCTTGAGGGCCGCCGCTGGAGGGATCTCATGCGCTGGGGAGAAGGCGAGTGCGTCGACCAGCCTATCTATGGAATGTATTTCCCAGAGCCTGAGTTCAACTATGACAAGGACGGAAAGCATTATGAGTACGGCGAGTACGATCTCGATGGCGATGGTGTCAACGAGTATTGCCTCTGGACCGGGACAAAGCCTGCAACCAAGGCCAAGTATGTGCTCCAGATGGGTACTCTCGAAGGCGTGGTCCTCACCGAGGGAAATCATGGACACCTCATCAAGCAGGTTGTCGAGGACAAGTCTTCAGCCACCGGCTTCAAGGAGATCGTCCACAAGTTCACTCCTACCAGGGACTATCTCTATCCGCTTCCTAGCCAGGATGTCTCCCTTGCAGGTCTCAAGCAGAATCCAGGTTGGTAATGATCACATTAATGTTTAGAACAATGAAATTATCCAGACTATCATACATTCCGGTCATCGTTCTTTCCATGCTTTCGTTCTTCGGCTGCAAGGACGAGGACAGCACATGGTCAGATGCGATCATCCTGAATGATTCGGCGATTGTTCTTCCAGCCGCCGAGAATGACAGGGTCGTCACTGTCTACTCTGAAGGTTCATGGATCGCGGATGTCACCGAGGATTGGCTTACAATCTCTCCTGACTCCGGTTACGGAACCGTGGATGTCACCCTTCACGCCAAGTACAACGGTGCTCAGACTGCCCGCAATGCCAGCGTGATCATCAAGGGCTCATCCAACATCAAGAATGTCATCCTTGACGTCACCCAGAAGGGCGACAGGTTCAAGGACGCAAGTGAATATTCAGTCTCGGAGCTTGGCGCTCTTGAGGAAGGTACTCTCGTACGCGTGAAGCCAAGCCAGGTCATGGGTCTCACCAAGAGCGGCTTTGTCGTCAGCGACGGTACTTCCGCAATCTACGTTTCCGGCTTCGACTCCAACATCAAGGTTGGCGACACCATCACCTTCACCGGTGACTTGATCGACTTCAACGGCATCACTGCCGTCGCTCTCGAGGATGCAGTCATCGCTTCCGAGGGAGAGGCTGCCTACCCTGAGGCTCAGGACATCACTGAAACGATTGCCAGCTACGATCCTAAGGCTGTCGAATATGTGACCTTCAAGGGTTCATACTCAACAGGCAAGTTCGTCGTCGACGAGAAGGAAGCTGGTACTCCTTCAAACCCTGTACAGGATCTTTCAGTCTACGAGCTTCACTATGTCACCGTCAACGGCTACTATGTCGGTGCGGCTGACGGCAAGCCTGTGTTCGTCCTCACAGGAGTCAGCGATGATGGCCCTATGGGCACCGTCTACCTTGGATTCGAGATCGAGACATCTGCATTCAAGGCTGCAAACCCTGCCTTCGGAACCAACCATCAGTTCGCTGCAAACGTAGGTGAAGGCTACATCAAGTACGTTCCTTACGACCTTGAGAACACCAATGCCAACGCGAAGTTCGTCATGGACATCTCCGGAAACGATCCACGATGCACTGGTCCTTGGCCTGAGGACTACTGGCTCTTCTATGGCGAGAAGCCGATCAAGTCAGGATCCAAGATCCAGATCAAGTTCGGTGCACGTACCTCCGCAACCGGTCACAAGTACTGGATCCTCGAGTACCTCGACGGAAAGACATGGAAGGTCGCAGGAACCCCTCTGCAGTCTACCGACATGCCTGAGGGACAGAATGTCACCTACACCCACGCCATGAATGCCGACGGTGCTACCAATGTCACCATCAACGAAACATTCGTGCTCACCAGGAATGTCGAGCATGGTCAGTTCCGCTTCCGCTGCGTCGCCAACTGGCAGGCCAGCGGCGCTGGTGCCCTTGCTACCCGCAACGGTGGTTCGGCACGTCTTGCAGTCGCAAGTGCCGGCAACACCGCACCTCAGCCTACCGTCATCATCCTCGAGGAAGGCGACGGCTCTGCAGTCGACCCTGTCCCTGCAAACATCGACGCATCTGTCAACCATCTCTCATTCGATGGCACACCTGCCGAGCCTAAGACCTTCACGATCCTTTCAGACCAGGCCTACACCATCTCTTCAGATGTATCATGGCTCCATATCGATGAGACATCAGGCGCCGCAGGCGAGGAGAAGGTCATCACCGTTACATGTGACCCTAGTGAGCTTTCTTTTCTCCGCGAGGGATCCATCAAGATCCTTGCAGGTGAGACTGAGCTTGAGATTCCTGTGGTCCAGGGTGCTCTTGGCCAGAAGCTCGATCCATTCATCAGTGTCTCTACCGGTAACTTCGTAACGGTTCCTGCCGAGGCTTCCGATGTCAATGTCATGGTTCAGGGCAATGTCGCCTACGAGCAGGCCATCGATGTCGACTGGATCAAGTTCGCTCCTGTCGTCTCCACAAGGGCTGCAGTCGAGTGGACTCCTGTCGCTCTCAAGGTCGAAGAGAACACTTCTACCGAGTCACGCATCGGACATGTAACCTTCACCAACAAGGATTACAATCTCCAGACTGTAGTCACCGTGACCCAGGACGGCATCGTCCTCGTCAAGAACGAGACTCTTGCAAAGTGGGGCTTCTCTGCCGACAGGATGGTAAGCGATGGCTATGCTGCAACATTCGGAACGACTGCCGGTCTCACAACGAAGAACGGCGGCGACAACGGCCAGCATCTCGATGCAAATGTTGCCGGCAACGGTACCATCAAGTACGTCCAGATCGACAAGAGCTCTGTTGACGTTGATGGAAAGAGTGCTTACTTTACCGGTGCCACCGGACAGCCTTACATGGTCGGTGCCTGGACTGGCGACTACTGGCTTGTCACAGCCACCAGGGCTGAAGCCATCCCTGCTCTCTCGAAGATCAGGTTCTATGCACAGTTCAAGGCATCTGGTACTGGTCTCAAGTACTGGATATTCGAGTACCTCGATGGCGAGACTTGGAAGCCTGTCACCCCTCTCAAGAACAAGGATGACAAGTTCAGCTACAACATCGAGCTTCTCAACACCGCTGTCCTCGAGATCGATGAGACCATCCAGACTTCAACTGCGATGAACACCATCCAGTTCAGGCTCACTGCCGCTTCTCCTGCACAGGCAAGTGGAAAGGGTGACCTTGCAAAGCCAAATGGAGGTACGATCAGGTTCTCCGGTGCCGATGATGGCTCATCACCTCTCATCGAGCTTATCAATGTCCCTAAGGAGACTGTCGTCTACTATGATGGATTCGACTGGATCAAGCCTTTCATCGAGGCCTACAATGCAGCCAATCCTTCAACCCCTGTGGGTGACTTCGTGGGAACATGGTACGGCACCAACCCAGAGTCTGCCGCCACCGGAGCTGACTACACCACCCAGAATGCCGCCAATGCGCCTAATGTCTACACCAAGCTTCCTGACGTTGCCGCCTTCGGTGCAGCCGTCGCAGAGCATGGCTATGAGGACATGTATCCTAAGAACCAGGCTATCTATCTCCAGGATACATACCTCAAGTTCGGTCTGACCAAGAAGCACACCGGCATCAAATTCAATCCTTTCCAGACCCTCACGGAGGCAACTGACGTGGATCTTACCTTCGACTGGTGCGCTCACTACACAGGAACCGGTTCTGTCGACAAGGTCAACATCATGGCAGTGATCGAGGGTGACGGCTACTTTGCTGCTTCAGGCACCAAGGTCAGCCCTGCAGTTGCAACGACCCAGAAGGCAGGCGAGCGTTTCTGGCAGAATGTCACATTCTGCATCAAGGGCGCAACTCCTACCACCAAGGTGATCATCTGCGCCAAGGAAGGATACGAGGCTACCAACTGGACAACCTCATCCGGAGCATTCCGCTATCATCTCGACAATATCAAGGTACTCAAGTAGTTCCTTGTTGCATAATCTATTATGGAGGACGGCCCGGACGGACCGTCCTCTTTCTTTTCTCGCGGAAATGCCCTATATTTGGATGAATAGTGCTTGAACATGGGACAGGAACTCGAAAACTACGACAAGTATCAGAAGAATTACTCTGACGATGGCTTCTGGAACAAAGTCCAGAAAGTCGCCCGCAAGGCAGGTGTGAAGGTCATCTACATCGCCCTGCTTCTCTATTATGTGCTCCGCAATCCTGCGACACCTTCGGCGGACAGGACCAAGATCCTGGGCGCGCTTGGCTATTTCATCCTCCCGATCGACCTGCTTCCAGATTTCATCCCGATGGCAGGCTACACTGATGACCTTGCAGCCCTGACCTGGGCTCTCTATTCAGTCGCTAAGAACATCACCCCTGAGGTGAGGATCATGGCCAGGGAGAAGCTTGGTCAGTGGATCCCGGACTACGATGACAGCAATAACCAATAACCAATCTTATATGAAACGGACAATCATTCTTATCATCTCGCTGCTCGCTGCTCTCTCCTGCTCGAAGCCGGCCACTGAGGTCAGTGTGTCGCAGCTTGCAGAGGAATTTGTGACCCCACCACTTTCCTCCCGTCCAGGTGTCTACTGGTACTTCATGGACGGCAACCTGTCCAGGGAAGGCATGACAAAGGACCTTGAGTCCATGAAGGAGATCGGCATCGGCTATGTGATCTTCCTCGAAGTCAACTGCGGCGTCCCACGCGGAAACGTCGACTTCATGAGCGAGGAGTGGGTCTCTCTCTTCAAGCATGCAGTCAGCGAATGCGAACGCCTTGACATCCAGATGGTTCTCGGTATCGGTCCAGGCTGGACCGGAAGTGGCGGACCATGGGTGAAGGGAGAGCTTTCGATGCAGCACCTGATGGCATCCACGACCTGTGTCGAAGGAGGTGCCAAGGTTGAGGCCAGGCTCGAGGTTCCGCGTCCGAACCCACCATTCTTCGGCGAAGGCAACTTCACCGAGCAGATGAAGAAGGACTGGGATGAGTTCTACAACGACGTTGTCGTCCTTGCATTCCCGACTCCGGAAGGCGATGAAAGGCTGTCAGACATCCAGGAAAAGGCTCTCTTCATCCGCCCTCCGTTCAGCTCGCAGCCGGGCGTAAGGCAGTACATGCCTAACACTGCTGACATCAGTGACCTTGCAGCCGCTTCCTCGGTCGATCCTGCATCTGTCATCGACATCTCGGACAAGATGGATGCTGAAGGCAATCTCGTCTGGGATGCACCTGAAGGCAAGTGGACCATCCTGCGTCTTGGTTCCCGCAACAATGGAGCCGTCACGCGCCCAGCTCCGCTTCCCGGTGTCGGAATGGAATGCGACAAGTTCAGCAGGGAAGCCCTCTACGACCATTTCAGCCACTTCACGGACAAGCTCTTCGATGCAGTCGGAAAGCCATCCAAGACATTCGGTGGCATCAAGTATCTCCACATCGACAGCTGGGAGCCAGGTGCCCAGAACTGGACACCTAAGTTCCGCGAGGAATTCATGAAGAGACGCGGGTACGACCCGCAGCCATACTTCCCGGTCTACTCCGGAATCATCGTCGGTGACCGCAGGAAGGCAGAACGCTTCCTCTTCGACGCCAGGCTCACCTCGCAGGAACTCATCATCGAGAACCACTCCACAGCGGTTAAGGAATATGCACACGAACGCGGCCTTCTCCTCTCCATCGAACCATACGACATGAACCCTACCTCCGACCTGGAGCTCGCCGTCTCGGCAGATGTCCCTATGGCAGAGTTCTGGAGCAACGGATATGGCTTCTGCACGGTGTTCGCCGCTGCCGGGGGAACCTCTGCCGCACATCTCATCGGTTCGCCGGTTGTGCCTGCCGAGGCCTTCACTTCGGAAGGCGACGGATGGAAGCAGGCTCCATCGACCATCAAGAACCAGGCTGACTGGGCCTATGGTGCCGGAATCAACAGGCTTATGTTCCACACCTTCCAGCATCAGTACCTTCCTGACACCCTCCGCCCAGGCATGACCATGGGCCCTTACGGAATCCACTGGGACAGGAACCAGACATGGTGGACCCTCTCCAAGGCATTCCATGAGTATGTCGGACGCTGCCAGAACATGCTTCAGCAGGGAAGGACCGTGGCAGACATCCTCTATCTCATCCCGGAAGGAGCCCCTCATGTGTTCAAGGCACCGGATTCCGCCTATGACAATGATGAGAACCGCATGCCGGACCGCAAGGCCTACAATTTCGACGGATGCCCTCCAAGCATGCTCGCAAAGGCTAGCGTGAAGGACGGTCGTGTTGTGTTCCCTTCAGGAGCCAGCTATGCCGTCATGGTCCTTCCTGTCTGGAAGACAGCCACCCCATCATGGCTCGAGCAGGTCTACAGGCTCGTGAAGGCTGGAGCAACCGTTGTCGGTGTCCCTCCTGTCGAGTCCCCAAGCCTCGTCGACTATCCTTCATGCGATGAAAAGGTCGCAAGGCTTGCTTCTGCAATCTGGGGCGACTCGGGTGAGAAGGTACGCAAGGTCGGCAAGGGAACCGTGATCCTTTTCGAAGGAGAGCCGGACAAGCTCTACCAGCCTTATCCTCAGACCGCCGAACTTCTCGGCTCGATGGGTGTCGCACCGGACATGGTCGCAGACAGCGGCGTGCTCCGCTACCATCACCGCTCTGCAGGCAGCACGGAGATCTACTTCCTTGCCAACAGGACAGATGAGGCCAGCACGACTGCCTGCCATTTCAGGGTGACCGGAAAGGTTCCTGAGCTTTGGGATCCAGTGACTGGAAAGATGACTGCTCTTCCTGACTATGTGGATGACGGTGTCTGCACCACCATCACTCTCGCGTTCGAGCAGACCCAGTCTTACTTCATCGTCTTCACAGATGGCGGTTCAGGCGCTCCTGCAGCATCGGAGAACTTCCATTCCGCCGAGGAAGTCATGACGGTTGAAACACCTTGGAATGTGACCTTCGACCCAGAGTGGGGAACTGAAGAAACCGTTGTCCTTGAGCACCTTGTCGATCTGACGACAATGTCAGACCCTCTCGTGAAGTACTATTCAGGAACTATGTTCTACGAGACTTCCTTCGAGCTTCAGGGTGAAGCTCCTGCAGAGGGCATCATCGATCTGGGAGATGTCGGTGTCATCGCCAAGGTCTGGGTCAACGGTGTCGAGGTCGGCACAGCATGGTCCGCTCCATGGAAGGTCTCTGCCGCAGGCAACCTCAGGCAGGGCACCAACACGATCAAGGTGGAAGTCGCCAACCTCTGGCAGAACCGTCTCATCGGAGATGCTGACGGAGCCCCATGCAAGCGTCACACCTTCACCACTTGGACTCATTGCCATGCAGGTGACCCTCTCCTCAAGTCCGGACTTGTCGGACCTGTCCGCATCCTCAGATAAATCAAACAGACAGAATCAATTAATATGAAAAAGATTGTCATTTTCCTTCTTGCCTCCTTGGTCGCTTTGCCGATGGCTGCCGGAAACAAGGTCAAGGATTCCAAGACCACCTATGCCAAGGATGCTCTGACTCCATATG
>JAGHSC010000241.1 GCA_018066065.1 Candidatus Cryptobacteroides faecihippi | reverse complement strand
GCGGCTGTTTGTCAGGGACAGGAGCGAGCGGAGAACCAGTCCCAGCTCATTCGAAGCAGCCGTTCCGGACACTCTCGTGTCGGCGGCGTTGACGTCCAGGTTCATCTCTATGCCGTTGATCTTCATCAGGCGGGAGAAATCAGTCCCGGTCAGGCCGGAGACATCGGACAGACCGAGGACATCCGAGAAGAAGGCGCCTTCCCCCGGCTGCAGGCTCCTGGCCGATGAATATCCACCCTTGACCATGAGTGCGTAGCCGAACTGGCCCTTCACGCTCTGGTCCTTCCTGTAGATCACCTTGATGTCGTTTGCGAATGTCCAGATCTCGCCTCCGGTGACAGCTTCCGGCGATGTGACCTTGAGCTTGGTCTTGCCCCTGTCGGACCACAGGTTCGTGGTGTCCTTGGCGACTACGCTCCAGCGGATCGTCGAGACATCGAGCAGGGAGACAGTCTTCCAGGTCGAAGCAAAGACCGTCGACCTGGTCCAGTCGTCGAATTCCCCGTCCTCGCCTGTCCAGTGCACGGACATGTTGCCGGTGTCGTGGAGGAGAGCGTCGACGTAGTTGTTGAACAGGTTGTGCTCGGTGTCGGCATCCAGGTTCTTGCCGGCAAAGAAGTTGACCTTGGTCGACGGCAGGGCGAGGTCGGAACCTGTGAAATAATTCGAGATGCACATCTTCACCAGGTCATCGTTCGTCAGCGGCGACCTCATCTTCCTGTAGACGGTGTTGCGTGCGTAGACATACTCTCCGTCAGGCACTCCCCTGGCGGAAGTCTCGGCAAGCACCGAGGCAACAGCCATCGTGGCCTGGACCATCTGGTCCTCATCCGCGCTGACCTTGATGATGAAATGCTCATCACCCATCGATGCCGCGCTGCCAACATATTCAACATCGAAGGACTTCACTCCGACGCGCCTCTGGGTGAAGGCTGACTTCAGCCTGTCCTTCACGATCTCGGCCAGCTCGAGGCTGAAAAGCTCGGACATGAACGGCTGGATGGTGTTCATCTGGGCGTCAGGCGTGCGCGGTGTGCGGATGTCGACGGTCAGAGTGGACTTCTCCGCCGGGGTGAAGGAATATGAAGCGGCACTGCCCTGCGCAAATGAATATTCAGGTTTCGTGTAGACAGGCGTCCTTGAAGGGACCATCAGCGAGAAGACCTTCATCTTCTCAATGATGGTGGGAGGTGCGACATTTCCGGCGATGACGATGGCATGCTGGCATGGCTTGGCGGCGATGAGGTCGAACAGCATGAGAAGGGTCGTGTCCGAAGCCGCCTGGTCATAGACGGGGACATTGTCGAAGCGGAAGATTGTGGAGCCTTCCGCGTAGGAGATGAAACCGTCCTCGCGGCAAGGTATCCCCTTCCTGTTCAGGAACTTGTGAGGGACGGTCTTGTTGAAGTGAGGAAGGGATGAGAGTTCAAGGCGCGCGTCCAGCGTGTCGGCGCAGCCCTTCCTTACGAGCGCGAAGTCAGCCATCCCGCTCTGGGCGGCATTTGTCACGATGTAGAATGAGATGCCGTTCTCCAAGGCACCGGAGACAACAGATCCGTCCGGCGCCAGTGGCGGCAGATTCTGTGCTGGCACGCTTATTGAAAACGCAAGTGCCAGAATAACCAATGATAGACGAAGAAAGTAACGCATCATAAGACCTCCTGAAAGCAAAAATACGGATTATTGCTCATTTAACACAAAAATTCACTACATTTGTCTGAACTACAACAATCAGGCAAAATCAATAACTAATAATAAAACGATGAAAAAGTTTATTCTTGCTGTAGCGGCTCTCTTCATGGCCGCATCGATGATCTCGGCACAGGACATGGCTGAAGCCACCGAGATGTACAACAACGGAGCAACTGCTCTCGCCACGAAGGACTACACCGGCGCACTTGACTGCTTCAAGAAGGCCATCGAGATGGGTACAGCCATCGGAGCTGATGCTGACGAGCTTGTTGCAAACTGCAAGAACGTCATTCCTGGTGTGACTCTCCAGATTGCAAAGGATATGATCAAGGAAGCAAAGTACAACGAGGCAGAGGCTCAGCTCGCAGCTGCAGCCAAGGTCGCTGAGGAGTACGAGAATGCTGAAGTTGCTGAAGAGGCCAAGACCCTTGTCCCTCAGATGTGGATGAAGATGGGTACCGACGCCCTCAAGATCAAGGACTTCGCTACTGCTGCAGAAGGCTTCCAGAAGTCTTACGCCCTCGACACCACCAACGCAAAGGCTGCCCTCGCTCTTGGACAGGCTCTCGGTGCCCTTGGCAAGACCGACGATGCAATCGCTGCATTCGAGCACGCTGCATTCAACGGTGAGGAAGCTGCTGCAAAGAAGCAGATCTCTACCATCTTCGTAAAGGAGGCCAACGCTGCATTCAAGGCTCAGAAGCTTGCTGACGCTGTCAAGGCTGCCGACAAGGCAAACAGCTACGAGGAGAATCCTACAGCTTACCTCATCGCAGGCCAGGCTTCACAGAAGCTCAACAAGAACGCTGCTGCCATCGAGTACTTCGAGAAGTACCTCGAGCTCAAGCCGGATGCAAGCAACGCTGGTGCAATCACCTTCACAGTCGCAGCTCTCTACCAGGGTGCCAACAACAAGGCAAAGGCTCTCGAGAACTACAAGAAGGTTGAGAACGACGCCAAGTTCGGTGCTCAGGCAAAGCAGATGATCACTGCTCTCAGCAAATAATAAATGAGAGAACTCGAACTTCTTGCTCCTGCAAGAAACGCTGACATCGGCATCGCAGCAATCGGCTGCGGTGCCGATGCTGTGTATATTGCCGGACCGAAGTTCGGAGCCAGGCAGGCAGCCGGGAACTCGATGCCTGAGCTGGCAAGAGTCTGCAGCTACGCCCACAGATTCGGGGCGAGGGTGTTCATGACTCTCAACACGATCCTCTTCGACAGCGAGATCGAGGAGGCTCGGGAGATTCTCCGACAGGCGGAGGAAATCGGAGTGGATGCCGTCATCGCGCAGGACCCGGCGGTGTGGAGACTCACCTCCCTGCCGGTCCATGCATCGACCCAGTGCGCAATCCGTACTCCGGGCAAGGCAAGGATGTACGAGGCGCTGGGAGCATCACGGCTGGTGCTGGAAAGGCAAATGTCGCTGAATCAGATCCGTGCCGTCAGTGAAACCGTCGGATGCGAACTGGAATTCTTTGTCCACGGTGCCATCTGTGTCTGCTACAGCGGGCAGTGCTACATGTCCGAATCGATCTGCGGGCGCAGTGCAAACAGGGGTGAATGCATCCAGGCATGCCGCTCCAACTATGATTTGATCGACGGAAACGGAGAGACTCTGGTACGCAGCAAAGCTCTTCTTTCCCTCAAGGACTACAACCTCATCGGAAGGCTCGGGGACCTTGCCGATGCCGGGGTCTCTTCCTTCAAGATCGAAGGAAGACTCAAGAACCTGACCTATGTCCGCAATGTCGTCAAGGCCTACTCGGATGCCTTGGACAGGATCGTCGATGCTCGTCCGGATCTTTACCGCAGGGCATCCTGGGGCAGGATCGAGGGAGGTTTCATCCCCGATCTTGGAAAGACATTCAACAGAGGGTACACAGAGCTCTACATCGATGGGAGCCGCCGATGCTGGTCGTCGATGGATGCGCCGAAATCCATGGGCGAGAAGATCGGCACCGTCACCTCAGTCGATACTCCCAGGCCAGGGAAAAGGCCCGCAGCCCAGACCGTGGTCACGGTAAGGCTGGATGATGCATCCACTCGCCTTGGAAATGGGGACGGGTTCTCCTTCGTGGCCAGGGGCAGAAGCGAGATCATCGGATTCCGCGGCGATGTCTGCCAGGGAGACAGGATCTTCTGCAAGGATGTGCCGTGGCTCTACAAGGGAGCGGTCCTGTACAGGAACATGGATGCCGGTTTCGAGAAGGAGGTCGAGAACAATCCTCCCCGAAGGCTGATTTCGGTCAGCGTGAAAGTGTCCGTGGACGGAACTCCAGGCAGCTATGCCCTCAAGGCGTCAGCATTCAGTGCAGACGGACGAGAGTCTGTCTTCGAGGGGGTACTGCAGAATGATGCTGCGAACAACCTCGAAAGGATGGAATCACTTCTGAAAAGCCAGCTGTCAAAAAGCACGGACAACCTTTCTTTCTCCGCAGACGGTCTTGAGATAAAGACTGCGGATGGGTCGCTTCCGATCATGAGTGCATCCTTCATCAATGGCATCAGAAGGGAGCTGGCCGAGGGCATCGGAGCGCAGGGATGCATCCCGATCCCGATGCCAGGCTCGGACAGGCCAAGGCCGGAACAGGAGGACCTTGCAAAGTGCATCCTTCCTAGCGAGGAGATCAACGACGGAGAGCCTGCAGCCAGCGGGGCCATCACCTACAAGGCCAATGTTGCCAACATGATGGCCAGGAAAGCCTACGAGGCTCTGGGAGCTGCGGATGTGCAGGATGCCTACGAGATAAGCCACACGGAAAAAGCCGAGCTGATGAGGAGCAGGTACTGCATCCGTCATGAACTCGGCATGTGTCCGGTGCACCAGGGAGCGAAGGCTTCAGGCGACCTCTTCCTGGAGAACAATGGAAAGCGCTACGCTCTCCGGTTTGACTGCAGGAGATGCGAGATGTCTCTCATCAAAGCAGAGTGAAGGTGACGCTGACGTCTCCAAGCCTGTTCGGCGACCCGTTGTACCTTTCGAAATAATTCTTGGACATCGGTCCTCTCCAGACGATGTCATCATTCTGATTCAGAGGAAATTCCACTTCGAATCCATAGGACTTCGACTGGATCTTCACACTGCCTCCGCATTTCCATGTGGTTCTCTTTCCGCCGTCATCCTCAAGCATCAGGAATGCCGATTCATCCAGCTGGGAGCTCCACTCGGAGACAAGGACGGCGTTCAGGCGGATGAAGGTCCCGACCTGCTTGCGCTTGACATTGATCACCATGTCGGTGATGGTCGGAGCAAAAAGTCTGATGTCGGCTGCGACATCCGCCTTGAATGAGTTGATGGCTCCGATCTTGATGATGAACTCACTTCCGCCGGCAAAGATTGAATCGTAGTTCCTGTGGGCCTTGAACTCCTTGATCCTGAGGGTACGGAAAGTAGTTCCTGCCTTTGTCTGAACGGGTTCTTCTGGCACACATCCCATCTTCTCGAGCATCTGCGGGGTCATGTAGGCCGAGTCTTCATTCCAGTTGACGATCCACACAGGGTGCGTCCTTGAATATTCCTCATCCACGATGACCTTCCTGAGGTGCCATCTGCCGTTGTTGCCCTTCTCCCTGATGTAGCCTTCGTTGCTTGACGCGGTGGCATCATCGGGGCAGAAGGTGATTGTCGGGAGGGTCTTGCCGTCCCAGTCCTCGGAGTAGGGCCAGTAGAGCTGCAGTCCGGAGCGGGAAAGCTCGTCAAGGAAGGATGAGGACCTGGTCGAAGGGGTGGCTCCGCCTTGCTCCTGGAGCAGATCCCTGAGCGGGATTCCCCTTTCGATGCTCGAACGGACGCCGAGTATCGCATCTCCGACTCCGGCTCCCGGACTGTTGACCATGTCCTTGAAGGTGTACTCTTCGTCATAGCCGTTGGCAGCTGATGAGAGGACGGCGGAATGGACTTCCGAGAGCTGGTCGGAGGTGAGGTCAACCCCGCACAGCATCCTGGCGATGCCTTCGGGTGAGATGTCGCTGATTTCCGGGATTGTGGTTTCCGGCGATTCCTGCATGGGGGCATCCATGCGGTCACAAGAGGCCATGGACAATGATGTCATGGCGCAGAGGGCTGCCGCGAATGAGGCTGACAGGCTCCTGGCAAGGGTGAAATTCTTCATGTAGTTCTTCGTTAGTGTTTCTTTTGTGCAAAGAAAGCACAGAAGAGCCGTGGAATGAAAGATTCAGCGGCTAACTTGAATATTCACGCGCGCAGGGCCTCCTGCTGCGGTTTCAGGAGTAGAGTACGAAGCGGTTTCTTCCGGAAAGGTCCTGGAGGACTTCAGCTGTGGCAAATCCCGCTTCGGAGAAGACGGCGGCAGTCTCCGGCCCGAGCAGGTCATTTATCTCAGTGATGCCCTTCCCGCCCTCTGCAAGGAAACGTCTTGACCATCGGGCGATTGCGCGGTAGAAAAGGAGCGGGTCCTCATCCGGGACGAAGAGCGCAAGCCCTGGCTCATGCTCGAGGACGTTCACCCTCATCTGGGCTTTCTGGGAGTCCATCACGTAAGGTGGATTGCTGACGATCAGGTCGAACATGCCGTGGGCAAACGATTGTTCCGTGTCCAGGACATCGGCATGGATGAACCGTGGGGCACGGGCACCCGATCCTTCGATGCAGGCCTTGAAATCCTGTGTGGATGCAACCTCCAGGGCCTTGTCCGAGATGTCGACTCCAATGACTTCAGCTCCCGGGATGGCCATTGCAAGGGTCCAGGAGATGCAGCCGGAGCCTGTACAAAGGTCCAGGATGCGTGGTGCGGATTGCTTTCCGGAGCAGAGTCGGATGGCCTCCTGACAGAGGATCTCCGTCTCCGGTCTCGGGATGAGGACATCGGGGGTTACCCTGAATTCTTCGCCGAAGAACCATGCCTTCCCGATGACCTGCTGGATCGGCTCTCCCGAGACGAGCCTCTCCATGTCGGAAGCAAGGACAGGAACATCCTCGGGCCTGATCGTGTAACCAGGCTCGAGGATGTGTGTGTAGCTTTTTGTTCCCAGACGTTCCTCGCAGAGCATCTGCATGATGCTGTGGGCCTCAGACGCGGGATAAAGCGATCCCAGCGCCTTCACGCCTTCAGAGAGGAAGTCCTTCAGCAGCATCCTGGTGACTGTCAGGAGTTCTCGATGATTCCGGTGAGGAAGTCCGTGATGTCGAGTCCTGCAGTCCTGACCATCTTCGGCACGAGAGAGGCACTCGTCATGCCTGGGATCGTGTTGACCTCAAGGAAGTAAAGTCCTTCTTCGGTGTAGATGTAGTCGATCCTGACGACTCCCGAGCATCCGAGATGCGAGTAGATTCTCTTGCTGGTGGCCTGGATCAGATCCCTGACACTGTCATCGATCTGGGCAGGGCAGACTTCCTGGCTGTTGCCATTGTACTTCGCGTCATAGTCGAAGTAGTCGTTGTCGGTGATGATCTCGATGACAGGAAGAGCCTTGACACCTTCTGCGTCGGCGTAGGCGGCACAGGTAAGTTCACGTCCGCTGACACCCTGCTCGATGATCACGGTCGGGCCTTCAGAGAAAGCGTACCTGATGGCCTCGATGAGATCTTCCGGCTTCTTGACCTTCGTGATTCCGAAGCTGGATCCGCCATCGGTAGGCTTGACGAAGACAGGATACTTGAGACTGGCGTTGACCTTGGCGGCAACCTCATCGAGGTCCATCCCGTTGCGGACGAACACGTCCGGAGCACACTTGACGAAATCCACATCCTTGAGATAGCTCTTGCATGCGAACTTGTCGAATGCGATGGTGGAAACGAAGGCGCTGCAGCTGCTGAACGGGATGTCCAGCATCTCGAGATAGCCCTGGAGAAGTCCGCTTTCGCCCGGTGTTCCATGCTGCATGATGTAGACATAGTCGAACTTGACCTTCTCTCCGAGGACCTTGACGGAGAAATCAGTCTTGTCGATCTCCGGCCTTGCTCCCTCAGGGAACGGAACCCTCATGGCATCCTTCTTCTTCATGGCCACGAGAGACCATTTTCCGAAACGTGCGAATATCTCATAGACATCGTACTTCGTCCCGTCGATGCGGGATGCAGTGAACTCTCCACTGCGGCATGAAACCTCCCACTCTGAGGAGTCGCTTCCATAGATTACCGCAATCTTCTTGTACTTGCCCATATTGCTTGATCTGTCTTATTATTCAAAATAGTATTCCTCTGCCTTGGACTGCTGCTGGCTTTCCGAAGCATCGCTGTCGCCTCCGGTGCAGTTCAATCCTTCGAATGCACCTGCAGGCGGGACAAACCTGTCGCTTGCAGAAACGCCGAGCGTTCCGTCGGCAATCACTTTCTTCATGAATATTCCCCATGTCGGAAGGGACATGTGCGCGCCCTGTCCAAGAGCGGTGGACTGGAAATGGACCTGACGGTCCTCGGCACCTGTCCAGCAGCCTGCCACGAGGGTAGGTGTGTAGCCGATGAACCATCCGTCGGCATTGTCATTCGTGGTTCCGGTCTTTCCAGCGATCTCACCCATAAGGTTGTAGCGGTAGCGGAGACGGCTGGCGGTTCCTCCCTGGACAACGCCTTCCATCAGGTTGACCATGAGGTAGGCGGTGTTCTCACCGATGGCTTCACGCTTGCGGTTGGTGAACTCGCTCAGGACATTGCCCTGGCGGTCTTCGATCCTGGTCACGAAGAGAGGTGTGATGTAGACACCCCTGGACGGGAAGGTGTTGTAGGCCGCAACCATCTCCCACAGAGAGATGTCGGCCGGACCGACACAGAGTGCCGGGACTTCGTCGATGTGGCTCTGGATTCCCATCCTTCGCATCATGTCGACCATGGCCTCCGGTCCAAGACGGCTCATCAGGTAGGCTGAGATGTTGTTCGATGAGTTCGTGAGACCCCCCTTGAGGGTCACGGTCTTGCCGATCCACTTCTCGTTGTCCGTGCTTCGCGGCGTCCAGGTCTCGCCTGTCGCCGTCACGAATGTCTGAGGGAGGTTTACGACCTGTGTGCACGGGGTCATGCCCTCCTGCATCGCAAGCGTGTAGAGGAACGGCTTGATGGTCGATCCTACCTGTCGCTTGCCCTGGCGCACATTGTCATACTTGAAGTAGCGGTAGTTAGGTCCTCCGACATAGGCCTTGACATGGCCCGTCCCCGGCTCCATGGCCACGAATGCGGTCCTGAGCAGAGACTTGTAGTAGCGGATGGAATCGTCCGGAGTCATCGTCGTGTCGACGTAGCCCTTCTTGTTGTAGGCAAAGACTCTCATCTTGGTCGGAACGGAGAATGTCTTGAAGATCTGGGACTCGCTGAGACCTTCCTTCTTGAGGATCCTGTAGCGGTCGCTCCACTTGCGTGCCTGACGCATCACCCTGTCGCGGGTCTCTTCGTCGATGTCGTTGGAGAATGGCTTGTTGGTCTTGCTCCTGAGGTCCTTCCAGAAATCTGACTGAAGGCTGCTGATACGCTCCTCGACTGCCTCTTCAGCATATTTCTGCATCTTGTAGTTGATTGTCGTGTAGATCCTGAGGCCATCCCTGTCGAGGTCATAGAGACTTCCGTCGGTCTTCGGGTTCTTCTCGATCCATCCGTAGAGGTCGTCGGTCGCCCATGCGAGCGAGTCTGCAGAGAAGTCCTCCGGGACGCTGTAGCTCGAGCGCTTCGGCTTCTTGGCCGTCATCACGCGGCGCACCATGTCCCTGAAATAAGGTGCATGTCCGGCGTTGTGGTCCTGGACCTGGTAGTCCAGCTCGATCGGAATCTGGCGGATCGAGTCGCGGATGTGCGATGGCTTGACGCCTGATTCCTTCGCAAGGTCATCGAAGTAGCCGGCCTTCTCCATCTGTCCGATGACGAAGTTCCTCCTTACGAGTGCCTTGTCGGGATTGATGGCAGGATTATATCTGGTAGGCTTGTTGACCATGCCCACGAGCATGGCGCTTTCCTCGATCGTAAGTTCGGACGGAAGCTTGCCGAAGAATGTCTCTGCCGCTGACCTCACACCGTAGGCACTGCTGCCGAAGAAGATGGAGTTGAGATACATCGTCATGATCTCGTCCTTGGTGTAGTCCCTCTCGAGCTTCACGGCCGTGATCCACTCCTTGAGCTTGATCCAGACCATGTGCATGTGGTAGATCCCGGGAATCTTCCGGCTCATCTCAGCTCTTGGGTAGAGAGTCTTGGCGAGCTGCTGGGTGATGGTACTGCCTCCTCCCTGGCTGGAGTTGCGCATGAGGATGGTCTTGAAAAGTACTCGGCCGAGTCCCTTGAAGTCGATTCCGGAATGCTTGTAGAACCTGACGTCCTCCGTCGCGACGGCGGCATGGACGAGATTCTCAGACAGTTCGTCGTAGGAGACATAGGTCCTGTTCTCGATGTGGAAGGTGGTCAGGATCTCGCCGTCTTCAGCGATCACCTGCGTAGCAAGCTTGTTGTCAGGATTTTCCAGTTCCTCGAATGAGGGGATGTCTGCGAACATCCACACGAGGAGTATGAGAAACAGTACTGCGGCTACCGGGAGAGTCACCAGTATCCAGAACCATTTGGTTATTTTCTTTCGTGTCACTTCTGTCATAATAAAGACAAATTTATAACAAAATTTGGAAAATTGCCTTGTTTGTGGCTTACTTTGCAGACTACAAACCAAGCTGCTATTGAAAAACTTACTTAGAACGTTGTCAAGATGGAAGGAAAGAATCTAGTAATCGTCGAGTCTCCGTCAAAGGCGAAGACCATCCAGAAATTCCTTGGAAGCGATTTCGTCGTGAAGTCCAGCATGGGCCACATCAGGGATCTCCAGGAGAACAAGCTGAGTGTAGACATCGACAAGGACTTCGCCCCACAATATGTCATCCCTGCGGACAAGAAAAGGATAGTCTCGGAGCTCAAGAAGGCTGCCCAGAAGGCAAGCACAGTCTGGCTCGCATCCGATGAAGACCGCGAGGGAGAGGCCATCTCATGGCATCTCTTCGAGACTCTTGACCTCAAGGCCGAGAACACGAAGAGAATCGTTTTCCACGAAATCACAAAGGACACAATACTCAAGGCTGTCGAGAATCCAAGGTCGATCGACATGAATCTCGTCAACGCACAGCAGGCAAGAAGAGTCCTCGACAGGCTTGTCGGATTCGAGCTCTCGCCTGTGCTCTGGAGGAAGATCCAGCCGAGGCTGTCAGCCGGAAGAGTCCAGTCTGTTGCGCTGAGGCTTGTCGTGGAGAGGGAGAAGGAGATCATCGATTTCAAGAATGAGGCATTCTACAAGGTGGAGGCAGTCTTCCACCCTGAGGGATTCCCGCAGACAGTAAAGGTCAAGTCAACCCTCGACACCAGGTTCCAGACGATCGAGGAGGCCAGGAACTTCCTCGAGGACTGCATCGGAGCGGAGTTCACCGTTTCCGACGTGGACAAGAAGGAGGCAAGCAGGTTCCCTGCCGCTCCTTTCACCACTTCAACGCTCCAGCAGGAGGCTGCCAGGAAGCTCCACTTCCCTGTCAGCGTCACAATGAGGGTTGCGCAGCAGCTCTACGAGCGAGGTCTCATCACCTACATGAGAACTGACTCGACAAACCTTTCAGGCCTCGCAATCAACACAGCCAGAGAGTACATCACCGAAAACTTCGGTTCTGAATATTCAAAGACAAGGCAGTTCAAGACCCACAGCAAGGGTGCCCAGGAGGCACATGAGGCAATCCGCCCTACCTTCATCTCCAACACGGACATCGAAGGCACGTCGCAGGAGAAGAAGCTCTACAACCTCATCTGGAAGAGGACTGTCGCCTCACAGATGGCAGATGCCAAGGTGCTCAACACCCTGATGAAGGTCTCTTCGGACAAGAGGTCCGAGAAGTTCGCCATCCAGGCCACCCAGGTCCTCTTCGACGGCTTCCTCAAGCTCTACATGGAAGGGACCGACGACCAGGAGGCCTCCGAGGATGAGACCATCCTGCCCGACATCAAGGCAGGGACAAGGATGGACGCCAAGGGAATCACCGCAGACAGCAAGTTCACCCCGGCACCTCCAAGGTATTCCGAGGCAACCCTCGTCAAGAAGCTTGAGGAGCTCGGAATAGGCAGACCTTCGACCTACGCTCCGACCATCGCGACCCTCACCACGGGAAGAGGCTACATCGTCAAGGGCGACAAGGAAGGCCGAAAGGTTGCTGTCACCAACCTCGCACTCAAGGACGGAAAGATCTCTGAATCAGACAAGACCGAGACCATCGGAGTGGAAAGGGGCAAGCTCCTCCCTCAGGAGATCGGAATGATTGTCTCAGACTTCCTGAACAGCAACTTCACCGACGTCGTCGACTACGACTTCACCGCGAATGTGGAGAAGGATTTCGACCAGGTGGCAAGCGGAGACATGTCCTGGAACAGCGTCATCTCCGAGTTCTACACTCCATTCCACAAGAATGTCGATGCAGTCCTCGGCAACAGCAGCTTCAGCAAGGTTTCCCGCGAGCTCGGCACTGACGCCGACGGTGTCACCTACACGGCCAAGTTCGGAAAGTTCGGTCCTTATGTCCAGAAGGGAGAAGGTGAGGAAGCACAGTTCGCTTCTCTCGGAAAGGGCCAGCTCATCGAGACCATCACTCTCGAGGATGCGCTCAAGCTCTTCCTCCTTCCAAGGACGGTCGGACAGTACAACGGTGTCGACATCGTCGCAACCAAGGGAAGGTTCGGTCCTTACCTCAAGGTGGGTGACAAGAATTTCTCGCTCCCCAAGGGAAACGACCCGATCTCAATCTCGCTCGAAAAGTGCATCGAGATCATCGAGGAAGGGACCATCAAGGCCAGCGCAAGTTCAGTGATCGCTGACTACGAGGCCGCCGGAATACAGGTAATCAACGGAAGATACGGCCCTTACATCAAGCATGCAGGATCGAACTACAAGATTCCTGCAGGAACCGACGCCGGCACCTTGACAGAGGAAGCATGCAGGAAGATCATCGAAAGCTCCAAACCGACCGAAAAGGGAAGGAGGAGATTCCGCAAGTCATAGCAGTGTTTGCTTTTGTCAAAAAGTATTCTTATTTTTGAAAAAAGACCAATAATCCATATTTTATGGCAACCTACCACATCGATCAGACCGATCAGAAAATTCTCTCCTTCCTAGTCAACAACGCAAGGATGCCTTTCCTTGAGATCGCACGCGAATGCGGTGTCTCCGGAGCAGCCATCCACCAGAGAGTGAAAAGACTGGAAAAGAACGGAGTCATCACGGGATCACGCCTTCTCGTCAAGCCTCAGGCCCTCGGCCTCAACGTCTGTGCATTCATCAGCGTAAACATCTCAGAAGCAGATAAATACAACGAAGTAATCGCCAACCTCAAGAAGATTCCGGAAGTGGTGGAATGCCACTTCGTCACTGGAAGGGCAGCACTCCTCCTCAAGGTCTACTGCCTTGACAACGACCATCTCATGGAGATTCTTCTGAACACGATCCAGAACATCCCTCACATCCAGTCCACAGAGACAATGATCTCCCTCGACCAGTCGATCGAGCGCCAGGTCTG
>JAGHSC010000244.1 GCA_018066065.1 Candidatus Cryptobacteroides faecihippi | reverse complement strand
ATCGAGCGGCATGGGTTGAACTGCACGGTCACATCCATCCCACCGACGCAGAGGGACTTTGTACGGACCTTCTTAAGGTCGCGGTAGTTCTCTGCCGCCAGTGGCCAGACTGAAAGCTGGTCGCCGATGAATTTTTCTATCTCGGGCTTCATCAGAGGAGGGCAAGCAGCGTGGATCTGATGGATTTGAATTCCTGCTCGAAGTTCGGTGTGAACACTCCCTTCCCGAGGGATTCCTCAATCTCCGCCATCGGCCAGTAGCGGCCTTCGGGGACTTCGTCGTTGCAAGGATGCAGGTCGAAGCTTCCGACTGCGGCAAAGACATTCACAAGTTCCTTCTCCCTCTTGGATTCCCAGACGTAGGATTTCAGATAGATTGGATTGAACTCCCTGAGTCCCAGTTCCTCAGATGCTTCCCTGAAGAGAGCGGTCTCGAGAAGTTCACCATAGTCGACATGGCCTCCCACAGCCGTGTCCCACTTGCCCGGAAGCAAGTCCTTCTTCATCGAACGCTTCTGGATGAAAAGCTCCTCGGAGCGGTTGATCACATGAAGATGGACAACGGGATGGAGCAGCTTGGATCCGCCATGGGCATAAGTCCTGGATGTCTGGCCGACAACAAGGCCGCTTTCCTCCACGACGGGAACCATCTCGGCACCGGCACATGAGGTGAGGCCGGGATTGTCCACTGTAGGAAGCGGAAGGACCGGGGCGGAATCGAATGGGTAGATGAGTTCAAACATTGCCTAGAAATCTATTCTTGCACAGAAGCATGAACGCCCGTCCACCTTGCCTTCCACAATGTAGCTCAGACCCTCTTCCGAGTCTGCACGGTGACGGAACAGCTGGATTGTCTCCCCTGCCTTGGTCTCCTTGTTGAAGACGATCGACACTTCCTTGACGATCCTCGTGGAAGATTCCTCATAAGGGACACAGTCCATTGCCATGACGATGTAGCGGGCGTTGTTGGTGTGTCCGTTGACATCCATGTCGGAGTAGGTCACGGTGTGGTCCATGATATGCTCCGGTTCCGCATCCTTGGGCATGACGACCTTTCCGCATGGGGTCTCAATGGCGTTGTCGTTGCACTGCGTCTCGTACGGGATCATATTCAATGCATCCTCGGACCTTACAAGGCGGCGAGTCTGCATGTCCATCACGATCCATGATGTCGTGCAGGAGACAAGGACCTTGGACTTGTCGGCGAAGTCCGTGTCGCCGGAAGGCCTGAGCTCGAAGTCACGGAGGAAGAAGAGGCCCTCGACGCCCTTGTGCCAGGTGTAGAGGGTGACATTGTCTCGCCACTTCGGCGGGTTGATGAACTTGAAGTTCATCCTGGAGAGCACCCATGCGGTATGGTGCACCTGGAGGTCATCATAGCCGAAGCCAAGGGCGTTGGCTGCATGATGGGCCATTTCCTGGGCAAGGTCCATGAAGGCTGCTGCCTTCAGGTTTGTCGAGGCATCGGTGTAATAGCATGGGATCTCGAGGTCCCTCCTGTATCTGTTCTCAACGTAGGATTTTGAATCTATCATTTATGGTTGATGATATTGAGTTCGTCTTGTGTGTAAAGCAGCGAGTCGATGAAGTCCGGTGCCACATGTGCAAGGAGGATGAAGCCTCCAAGGAATATGCAGGCTGCGAGAAGGACTGCAAGGATCGAGATGAGTGCGATGCGGAGCGGGCGCTTCCCCCGCTTCGGTTCCAGCACAGGGGCAGCCTGGGACTGTTCCACCGCAGCAGGTATTTCCGCCTGGACTGGTTCCTCAACACGAGCTGGTTCTTCAGGCTTAACTGGTCCTTCAGGCTTAGCCTCATCCTCAACCGGCGTCGATTCTGAAACTGGCGCAGATTCCGAAACTGGCGCCGGGACGGAATCGACGATGTCCTTGAGGGTTGCAACCGCTTCCGAAACTTCCTCCGGAGTCTCCTCATGCGTCTTCAGGGAAACCGGGGAGAGACCGAAACCGTACTGATAGATGTCCAGGTCCTCGTCCGGGATGAAGAAGAAGGTGTTCTCCCTGGTGGCGCGAAGACGTCCCAGGCCCGGCAGGGCCACAGTCTTTCTGGTCTTCAATGTTTCCAGGAGCTCGGAGAGGAAGCCTTCCATTATCCTGCGCGCCGAATCGAGGTCCGTGCGATTGGCCTCGGCATACATCTCCACAAGGGCATTGTCATGGCCGGAACGCTGGCGGAAGGAAAGGCGCCTGTAAGGTGGATTGATTGTGTACCCTTTGTCAGAAAAAGTTGAAGGAACCATCTCGGAGACGAAAGATCCGACTCCGGGAAGCGTAACTTCATCATTGTCAAGAATAAGGTTCTTGACCATCTCTGAAAAAAGGGCTATATCCATAGGGTCCAAACAAGGTTTGCTTTACAAAGATACACAAAAAAACCTCAAAAAAATTTGCACAGACAAGAATTTGTTGTACCTTTGCAATCCGAAAAGGGAACAACCCCTGGACGAAAGCAAAATTCCTCAATAGCTCAGTTGGTTAGAGCACCTGACTGTTAATCAGGGGGTCGTAGGTTCAAGTCCTACTTGAGGAGCACGAAAGCCGAAGCACAAACGCTTCGGCTTTTTTCATTTACAGCTCTTTATTCCCCGATCGGGATCCAGAACGGAAGCAATTCGCTATCTTTGCGAAAAAAGGAACGGAATATATGAAAAGTTTTGGCTCAAAACCGTGGATGCTTCCACAACCGGTACTCATCATCGGCACATACAACGACAAAGGGGTCGCCAATGCAATGAACGCAGCATGGGGCGGCACATGGGATGCCCATGAGATAATGATCAGCATGGGAAAGCATGTCACCACAGACAATCTGAAACTGAACAATAGACCATGAAGTACCTGCTTGTCTCGGACATACACGGATGCCTCCCGAACCTGGAGAAAGTCATCAGGTTCTTCAATGAAGGAAGCTATGACATGATGCTGATCCTTGGTGACATCATGAACTACGGGCCCAGGAACGGCGTTCCAGAAGGTCTTGACGCACAAGGGGTTGCAGCTGCCCTGAATCAGTTGTCCTCCAAGATTGCCGCAATCCGCGGCAACTGTGATTCGGAAGTCGACCAGATGCTCCTGAGCTTCCCTTGCATGGGAGACTACGCAATGGTTGTCGAGAACGGCACCAGGATATTCATGACCCACGGGCACAGGTACAAGCCTTCCGATCTGGCAGAAGGCTCGTTCGATGTGTTCGTCAGCGGTCACACCCACCTGTGGAGCCTTGAGCGCAAGGATGGTGCAGTCATCTGCAACACAGGCAGCATCACATTCCCGAAACAGGGAAAGGATGCCACCTTTGCGACACTTGATGAGGACTCCGTCATGAGGATAAGGGACCTGGACGGCAGTGTCCTGGCTTCCCTTTCGCTCTAGGAATCAGAAACGGCTAAAGCAGGAAGAGGATCATCATCTGGGCGATCAGGACCCTGAGGAACATCGACAGTGGATAG
>JAGHSC010000024.1 GCA_018066065.1 Candidatus Cryptobacteroides faecihippi | reverse complement strand
GCGTTGGGCTGGATCAGAAGCGGGGGACTATGTCTTCCTGGGCGGGCTTGCCACCGTCGAAGCATGGCCAGCCGTCGCTGTCCCAGGATATTCTCTGGAGAAGAGTGTTGCGGACTGCAGCGTTCTCGTTGGCGGTGTTGTGGCAGTGGTAGAGCATGTACTCGTTTCCACGCTTGTCCTTGAATATCTCCCCGTTGTGGCCTGGTCCGTAGAAGCGGTCACCTTCCTCGCTTGAGAGCACGGTGCTGCCGAATCCTTCCGTCATTGGCCTGCCGTCCCTGTCCACGAACGTGCCGTCGAGAGTCTTGCTCCTTCCTGCAATGATGCGGTAGGTGTGGCTCCAGTACTGTCCACCGCTGGCAAACAGATACCACCAGCCATCGTGCTGATGCAGGTAGGTACCCTCGAACACCTTGTCCCTTTCAGGGTTGTCCTCGATTCTCACGCCGGCGACATGTGTGTAGACTGGATTCTCCTTATCCTTCAGGGCTGTTCCCGAACTGTTGAGCTCGACTCTGTGGATCCCGCCCACGCTGCCGTAGAACAGCCACACGGTGCCGTCCTCGGCGATGACGACCTCAGGGTCGATCGTGTCCTTGATTCCGGTGTCCTTGCTGTCCGTGATGACTCCAACTAAGGAAAATGGTCCGGCAGGACTGTCGGATGAGAAGGCCGCGATCCTTGAGTCGACGTCTGCATTGTAGCATGTCAGGTAAAGCATCCATCTTCCATCCACCTTCGTCACGTCCGGTGCCCAGAAATGATTGCCCAGCTCCTTGGCAGCCTGCCATGAAGCCTCATCGAGGGCTCTCTCGGAGATGACTTCCCAGCTGACCAAGTCCTTGCTGCTCAGGATCTTCCGCGCTCCGGTGCTCATCAGGTAAAAGGTCCCGTCCTCTTCCCAGATTGTAGGGTCGGGGCAATCTTCTGCGACCACAGGGTTGCTGAATGGAACAAGTATGTCCTTCTCGCCTTTCTTCGAGAGGATCAGAATCACTGCCGCAACTGCCAGTGCGGCGATTGGCCAAAGGAATCTTTTCATAATGGACAAAGTTAAGATGCTTTATTGTCATATGTGGAAACAATCTTGTCATTTCTTCGTACATTTGACAAAATCACCATGACATGACACTTCAGGAAGCAATCCAGGCGAGACATTCTGTCCGCGCTTACACTCCCTACACACTCTCGAGCGAAGAATCTGCTGCACTGCAGGAAAGGATCGACGAGTACAACAAGGCAGGCGGTTTGCATATTCAGCTGGCGTTGGATGAACCGCGCGCGTTCAAGTCCAGGTTCAACAAGTATGGACTCTTCAGCAACGTCACCAACTACCTTGTCATCGCTGGAAGGCCTGGCGAAGGCCGCGAGGAAAAGGCTGGATACTATGGGGAACTGCTTGTCCTTCAGGCTCAGACGCTTGGACTCAACACCTGCTGGGTCGGCCTTACCTACAGCAAGGTTGAGGGCGCCTACGTGCTTGATGAGGGCGAGAAGATCTTCTGTGTGATAGCACTTGGAAGGGGAGAGACGCAGGGAAGCGACCATCGCCGCAAGACGGTGGAGCAGGTCAGCAATGCCACCTCCGACACCCCATCATGGTTCAATGACGGAGTCCGTGCAGCATTGCTTGCACCTACCGCAGTCAATCAGCAGAAGTTCAGCTTCACCTATCTTCCCCCTGTCGGGGCTGCCAAGGCAAAGGTCCTGGCAAAGAAAGGATTCTCCCTTGTCGGCTATGCCGCCATCGATCTAGGAATAGTCAAGTGCCACTTCGAGCTCGCTGCTGGGACCGACAGCTTCGAATGGGCCTAGGAACAGCTACTTCCTGCGCCCCTTGACGCGGAAGCGTCCCTTGCCGACGCTCGCCTCTATCCCATATTCAGGAACGCTGATGCATGCATCGGAACCGGCAGGAATCCTTCCCTTGATGATGAGCTTGCCGTTCCTGAGCTTCCAGCTCACGCTTGCCAAGCCCTGAGGCGTCTCCAGCGAAGCTTCTGCATGCTCGATCTCCGGGATGATGCACGGAGCTATCTTGATGTGCTTCCAGCCGATGGATTCCTCACTCTGGCGGATGCCGCACAGACCTGCGTAAAGCCACTCCATGAGATGGCCGAGCATCAGGTGGTTGTTGGACACGCTCTCGTAGGCTTGCCAGCTTTCGGTAAGGGCTGTTGCGCCATGCTTGAGCTGCCATCCGTAGCCCGGAACGTCGGTGTTGCTGTTCATCTTGTAGATGACATCGCTGCGTCCAGCCTCCTGAAGGGCCTGGAGCACGAAACGGTAGCCGATGTCACCGGCGGTGAGAGCATAACCTCTGCCCTCGATGTCATCGATAAGGCTCTGGAGAACCTTTCCACGCTCGCTCTCGTCAACCATCCCGAAGTAAAGAGGCATGGCCTGGGCGGTCTGCGAACCACGGTCGTAGCAGCCTTTCTCATCGTTGTAGTATTTCTCGTTGAACGACTGCCTGATCTCCTCGGCCAGGTTCTCGTAAGCGACGGCATCATCCTCGTTGCCGGTCAGCCTGGCCATGCTTACCATGAGCTTGACATCGTAGTAGTAGATGCAGGTTGCCGACACTCCGTTGCTCGTAAGCTGTGAATTGCCAAGCGGTCCAGGTCCGATGTCGAACCAGTCGCCAAGGCCATAGGCGATGATGTGGTTGTCAGCCCTGGTGCCGAGGTAGTCGATGTAACGCTTCATGGCAGGGTAGTGCTCTGTGACCAGGGACTCATCTCCGTACCACTTGTAGGCGTACCAAGGACAGATGATGAAAGCGCTGCCCCATTCAGGAGTGTCCTCGAAGCCGCCTTCGAACATCACGTACATCGGAGCAATCGTAGGGATGCATCCATTTTCCCACTGGGAAGCCTCCATGTCGTTGAAGATCTTTGCGTAGAGGTCCTTGACATTGTAGCGATACTGGATGCTGTACTGCATGAGATAGTCCTGCTCCATCCATCCAAGCTTCTCGCGATGAGGACAGTCTGTGAACACGCTTGCCGAATTGCTTCGGATGGCCCAGTCGATGAGCTTGTGGATCTGGTTGAACAGGGTGTCGCCGCATTCGAACCTTCCGACCTCTGGCGAGGCTGTGCAGGTGTGGAGTCCGGTAAGCTCGCTGATGACAGGAAGACCCTGAGGGTTGTCTTCTCCTGCAGGAACTGCACCGGCGACCATGATGTAACGCTGTCCGTAGTAGGTGAACCTAGGCTGCCAGGTCTCTGCCTCTCCGCCTTTGAGAGTATAGTCCCAATGGTATGGCGAGCCGGAATGGGCCTGGGTGATGTGTCCTTCCTTGTCGAGGAGCTCGGCAGGCCACATCTGAACTTCCTGGCCGCTCTCTCCCTTGACCGTGATCCTGACGATTCCGGAAGCATTCTGTCCAGGGTCGAAGATCCATCTTCCATCTGGGTCCAGCATGTGACGCTTGGCAGGAATCTCCTCTCTGACAATGAGTTCGGTGCCATTCTGAGGAATGAGCCTGATGTTTTCAGGCGCTTCGACCGGAGTCTGCCATTCCAGCTGGCTCTCGCGGCGCGCGTCATAGCTCTCGCCTCCGTAGATGCTGCTGAAGGTGATAGGGCTTTCGCTGACCTTCCAGTTCTCGCAGTCCGAGACGATGCACTCAGTCTCTCCGTTTGAATATTCAATCTCGAGCCTCATCCAGAGCTTCGGCTGTCCGTAGGATCCGGAGACCTTGATGTAGCGCTCGTTAGGGACATTGAAGAAGCCGTTGCCCAGCATGACGTCGATCTGGTTCTCACCCTTGCGGAGGAGCTTTGTGAGATCGAAGTCCACGTAGAGAGCCTCCTTGTCGTAGCAGGTCCAGCCCGGGTCGAGGAAGTGGTCGCCGACCTTGCTGCCGTTGACCATCAGCTCGAAATGGCCAAGTCCGCACACCTGGGCGGAAGCCTTCCTGACCTTTCTGTCGATCGTGATGTCCCTCCTGAACTGAGGCATCCTGTACATGCAGATCTTGCGTGGGAGTCCCACTCCGCCATGGAGGTGAGGGACAACTACCGTGTCGACGGGCTCAAGCGCAATCCATTGAGGTTCAGTCTGCTGGGCCTTTGCCATGGTGAGACCCGCAACCATGCATGCAAGACATGCCGCTGTTTTCCTGAAATTCAGCATAATTCTTTATGTTTTCCTGTTTTATTACTTTGCCAGATAGAAGTTCTCTGCAGGCACCGGTGAGAACGTACGGCATCCCGGAACCATCCAACCGAGTTCGATCTTCTCGTCGTAGTGGCCTTCGAAATAAGGCATGCGGAACTTGTGCATACCTTCTTCGAGGTAGACGTATCCTGTCGAGATGATGTTGCCCTTGTTGTAGTTGTTGTCGATGACCTTGCAGTCGTCGAGGAACAACTGCGAACCGTCATCGGTGTCGAGCTTGAATGTGTACACTCCGGAGACTGGAGCCTTGAGCCATCCTTCGAAGATGTAGCCGTACCAGTCCTGCTCCTCATGCTTCTGGAGAGACGGAACCGCTGTTGTGCCGGCCATCTTGAACCGCTCCGGGGTGAGGTCATCCACGCTGATGATGCTTCTCTCGGCAGGGTCGGAGAAGAAGCTGTAGCTCAGCCCATTCTTCTTGCCCTTCACTTTCGTGGATGCAAGGAATGTCAGTGGATATTCAAATGTGAAGCTGCTCTTGTCTCCGCGGAAGGTGCGCGCCTTGAGGGTGCAGGTGCCTGTCAGGGACACGGGACCGGTGCAGAGGGTGCCGTTTTCCGGCGTAGGCTCGCTTCCGTCAGTGGTGTAGTAGGTTTCGCCTTCCTCGCAGATCAGCGGCAGCGTGACTGTGCCGTCTGAACAGGTGACGCCCTTCTCGTCCAGGAACGGCATGTCGATGTCGCTCTGCCTGGTGAAGAGCATCTTCATCGGAACTGAGAGACACTCCGTCGAGCTTACGAACATGTTTGTCACGTTGTACTGGAGTCCCATGTCGATCTTTGGGCGCTCATCGTCGAAGTAGCGGTGCGCAGGGATGATTATCTGCTTCGCAGGGTTGCCGCAGTCGAGGAGATAGTCTATGTCTGACTGATTGAATATCCTTACGCGGACGTTCGCACCTCTGTCTTCAACCTTCTCGATCTTCAAGGATGCCTTGAACAGCTTGAGCAGCCACCTTGTGTCGCCTGCGAGCATGTTGTTGGCGTAGGCCACGCTGCGGCGCGCCTTGAGAGCCTCGTGGATGCCTTCCACGCTGCGTTCGGTCGCGAAGACCAGTGTCATCGGGCGCATCACGTTCGGGATGTCGTAGGTGAAGTTCATCGGGCGGTGCTCGTCGGAAGCTCCGATGAAGGCAAGGTTGTACTTCCTGATGTGGTCGATGGCCAGCGGATAGAACTCGTACGCATTGAACACTTCCATGCCCTGGATGCGTCCTGCTTCGATCTCTTCAGTCCAGAATTGGCCGAGCTCGCTGTTCTGGTCCGGCCATCCCGGATGGTTGCCGGTCACCCATGCTCCTTCCTTCTGAGCCTGGACGAGGACTTCGTGGGCTTCCTTCAGGCCGAATGTCTGAGGGATTCTGTAGTCATTGCAGTCCTTGATGAAGAGCACGTTCATGTGGCCTATCTCGTTCTGGTTGTGTGACATTTCCATTCCTCTGATG